>NZ_JAUYOJ010000027.1 GCF_030697925.1 Phenylobacterium sp.
CAAGCCGCATCCCCCGGTCCACATCCCCGGCGGCGGGTCGGTGGAGACCTACGACTTCTGCATCGACAACACCTATTCCTATTCCTACCTCAGCTTCTCCGGCTACCTGCGGGCCCAGGCCCTGATGAACGGCTACTGGAAACGGGTCGAGGAACGGGGGGTGGACAAGAGCCCCTACCGGGCCGGGTTCGCCCAGACCATCCTGGTGGCCGACACCGACGAGGAGGCCGAGCGGCTCTATTCCGAGCACGTCAGCTATTTCTATAACCGTTGCCTGCACGTCTATCCGGGCTTCGCCGATGCGCCGGGCTACCGGACGATCAAGACCATCCAGACCGGAGCGCTGAGCCAGTACGCCCCGCCGCGCGGCGGCTACACCCAGCTCACCTGGAAGGAGCTGACCGAGCAGGGCCACGTGATCGCCGGTTCCCCGGAGACCGTCCGCCAGCGGATGGAAGAGCTGATCAAGGGTCTCAACGTCGGCAACATCTTCTGCTTGATGCACGTGGGGAACATGCCGGCCGACAAGTGCATGTATTCCACCAAGCTGTTCGCCGAGAAGGTGATGCCCAAGTTGCGGAACATGTTCCCCGACTGGGACCACGACAACCGCTTCTGGACCAGCCCGCTGGACAAGCGCGTGACCGCCGGCCGCCTGCCGAAGGAGGCGCCCACCAGCGCCGACCTCGCCAAGACCTACGCGTAAGGGACAGCGATCATGGAACTGAAGACCGTCCAGACCCGCCACGTCCCCGTCCGCTACCTGGAAGGCGGCTCCGGCCCCGACCTGGTGTTCCTGCACGGCGCGGGCGGCGTTACGGCCGAGGACCCGTTCCTCATCGCCCTGGCCCAGACGCATCACGTCTACGCCCCGCTGATCCCGGGCTACGGCGACAGCGAGGAGTGCCCCGAGATCCGCGACATGCTGGATTTCACCCTGCACAGCTGGGACGTGGTCGAGGCCCTGGGCCTGAAGGATCCGATCCTCGTCGGCCACTCCATGGGCGGCATGATCGCCGCGGAGATGGCCGCCGTCTCGCCCAACGACGTCTCGCGCCTGGCTCTGATCTGCCCGGCGGGCCTGTGGGACGACGACCATCCGATCGCCGACCTGTTCTCGCTGATGCCCTACGAGATGCCGCAGATGCTGTTCCACGACGCGGAGGCCGGCGCCGCCATGCTGACCGCCGGGCGCAATGTCGAGGATCCGAACTTCCTGCAGACCTATCTGGTCGCCAACGCCCGCCAGCTCGGCATGGCCGGGCGCATCCTGTTCCCGATCCCCGAGCGGGGGCTCGCCCAGCGGCTCTACCGGATCAAGGCCAGGACCGTGGTGGTCTGGGGCGACAGCGACCGCCTCGTACCGCCCTTCTACGCCCACGGCTTCAAGAAGGGGATCGCCGGCGCCGAGCTGGTCTCGATCCCCGAGGCCGGCCACATGGTGATCCTGGAGAAGACCGCCGCAGTGGTCGAGGCGGTCGGCCGGCTGGGCTGACGAGCGCCCCTGCAAACGGGCGTTAATCCCTGATCTCTAGCTTGCCCGTAGAAGTTGCGGGAGCCGGGCATGAGACGATGGGCGTTGGCGGCGGCGATCGCCGCGATCGGCGGCGCGGCTTGCGCCCAGGGACCCGTGCGGATTACCGGTTGGGCGCCCGCCGAACCAGCGCAAGCGGCGCCTTCCGCGTCCTTGGCCTCGCCGCCCATGCTGCCGGCTGGCGAGTCGCCCTATGGCGACGTCGTTCCGCCGCCGCCGCGACCGACCACGACGTTGCCGAAGCAGTGGCTTCGGCTGACCGGCGAGCCCACGGTCGTGACCGGGCTGGTCGCCGCGGGCCAGCCGATCGTCACCGTGCCCGTCGCCCACGTGGTGACCGGCCACCTGACGTCGTCGCCGGATCGCTACGGCGGCTGGATGAGCGGCCTCAGGATCTTCGAACCGGGCCCGGTCTATGGAGTGCAGCTGGAAGGCCGGCTCGCCTGGTGCCTGCCCAAGCGCCACGCCTCCAAGCGCGGCGGGTTCACCTGGTCCGCCGACTGCTTCGTTCGCCACCCCTTCCGTCCCGACCTCTACATGCACGGCCACGGCGAAGGCGGCCTCTACGTGGTCCGGGCGCTGCGCAGCGAGGGCACGGTCTATCCGCCCCGCGTCAAGGAAGGCCCTGTCGACTTCGGCGCGCCGCTCCGCCTCGCCTATGTCCTGGATCACTGGACCAAGCGCGAGGCGCGGATCCGGGTCGAGGTCATGAGCGAGGGCGCGCCAAGCGTTATATGGCGCACCAGCGCGTTCCCGGACCCGGATGGATCGGCGGTCCTGAAGGTCCTGGACGGCGAGGTGCGGCTGACCCCCGACGGCGGCGATCCGAAATCGGCGAGGATCGAGGTGATCCGGCCGCCCAGCGGCAAGGGGCTGTCGCCCTTCTGATCGCCTCCTGATCGGTCCCCCGCTTGCCGTCGGGTCAATTGCGGCGCTCAATGGCGTCGGGGTGGGGATGCGAAGGGAGAAGCCTATGAGCGTCTATCGCGTCACCGAGATCATCGGCACGAGCGACACCAGTTGGGAGGATGCGGCCAAGCAGGCCCTGGCCGCCGCGGCGGGATCCTTGCGCGAACTGCGCGTCGCCGAGGTGACCAAGCTCGATATCGCGCTGGGCGCCGACGGCAAAGTCGAGTCCTTCCGCACCAAGCTCAGCGTGAGCTTCAAGTACGACCCGAGCTAGCCCCAACCGCGGCGAGACTTCACCGGGGACTCACGTCTAAGCTTCCGGTGAACGCTGCGGGAGGGGACCCTTGAAGCCATACGCTCTGCTCGCGCTCGCGGGCCTGTTGCTCTGCGCCTGCGCGCCCGCGGCTGGTCCGCCGGCCGATCCGACCAGTCTCGCGCCCGCCGACGCCCGGTTGGCGGCGCTGTACGCGGGCTCGTGCAAGGCCTGCCACGTCAATCCGCAGTCGGGCGCGCCGCTGGCGGGAGACGCCAAGGCCTGGGCGCCGCGCTGGAAGCAGGGGGAGTCCATGCTGCTCGATCACGTCATCCAGGGCTACAAGGCCATGCCCGCCACCGGCCAGTGTGCGGCCTGCACGCCCGACGACTTCCAGGCCCTGACCCGTTTCATGGCGGGCAAGTCGTGATCTCGCGGCGCAGGGCCCTGACCGCCGGGGCCGCCGGCGTGGTCGCCACCGGTGCGGGCGGGTTGTTCGTGGCTGTGCGCGACAAACCCGAGCCGCCGTCCCCGCCGAGCCTGAACGCCGACAAGCGCGTCCTGTGGCGCAACTGGTCGGGCGTCGAACACGCCTATCCCGCCGCCCGCCTGGCGCCCAGCTCCGAGGATGCGGTCGCCGATGCCCTGAAGACCGCTGTCGCCCCGGTGCGCGTGGTGGGGGCGGGACATTCCTTCACCGGCCTCGTTCCGACCTCGGGCGCGCTCATGACCCTGGACAATCTTTATGGCGTCGCGCGCTGGGAAGGCGACGAGGCGGTGGTCTGGGCCGGGACCCGACTGGGCGCGCTGGGTCCGGCCCTGGCCGAGCGCGGCCGCGCCATGGCCAATCTGCCCGACATCAACAAGCAGTCCCTGGGCGGCTGCCTGGGCACCGCCACCCATGGCACGGGCAAGGCGCTGAAGGCGATCCACGGCGACGTCACCGCCCTGCGGTTGGCAACGGTCTCCGGCGAGATCCTCGACTGCGACGCCAACCAGAACGCCGACGTCTTCCAGGCCGCCAAGGTATCGCTGGGCGCGCTGGGGGTCATCACCCAGGCCCGGCTCGCCACCACCGCCAATCGCCGCCTGCACCGCCATGTCTGGGTGGAGCCGCTTGAGGAGACCCTGGCCAAGGCCGAGGGACGCTGGAGCCGGCACCGCAACTTCGAGTTCTACGCCGTGCCGTTCACTGACCTCGCGGCCAGCATCACCCATGACGAGACCGACGCGCCCGCCACCCCGCGCGCGGCCTCGACCGACGACGCCTTCCTTGAGGTGCTGAAGCAGCTCCGCAACCTGACCCGGTTCTCGACCCTGTTGCGCAAGGCCGCGGCCAAGGCCCTGCTGGGCTCGGCCGAGCCCGAGGAGGCCATCGACGAGGGCTGGAAGCTGCTCTCCACCGAGCGCCCGGTGCGCTTCAACGAGATGGAGTTCCACCTGCCGGTCGCCACACATCTCGCGGCCCTGAAGGAGGTGGTGGCGGCCATCGAGGCCGAGCGCCCCGACGTGTTCTTCCCGATCGAGGTGCGCCGTATAGCGGCCGACGAGGCCTGGCTGTCGCCGTTCCAGGGCGGACCGCGCGGGTCCATCGCCGTGCATTGTCACTACAAGGACGAATACGATTTCCTGTTCAGCCTGATCCAACCGATCCTGCGCAAGCACGGCGGCCGCCCGCACTGGGGCAAGCTGCACAGCCTCAAGGCGGCTGATCTAGCGGCCCTCTATCCCGACTGGAACGCCTTCCTGGACGTCCGCCGCCGGCTCGATCCGGAGGGCCGGTTGCTGAACCCCTATCTGAAGGCCCTGTTTGGGGTCTAGGTCTCTGGGCCCTTGCCAATCGCCGGGGCGAGGTCGACGCTTGGTCCAGACAAGCTTAGGGAGGATCCACCATGGAACGCGTCGAGGCCGTCGAATACACCGATGCGGTCTGCTCCACCGCCTGGGGAGCCGAACCGCTGCTGCGCCTCCTGGACTGGCGCCACGGCCACCACATCGGCTGGCGCAAGGTGATGGGCGGCCTGGTCGGGAACGCCGCCACCGGCAAGGAGGGCTGGGACAGGGTCAGCGCCGCCGAGCCCATGCGCGCCTACTGGAAACGGGTCTGGCATCTCACGGGCATGCCCTATCCCAACCCCATGCACCTGATGCTGCAGTCGACCGATCCCATGGGCCAGGCGGTGAAGGCCGCCGAACTGCAGGGTCGCGACGTGGCCGCTGCGGTGCTGCGCCGGTTCCGCGAGCAGATCTTCGTCTTCGGCCTGGGTCCGCAGACGCCTGACGAATTCGACGCGGCGACGCAGGGGCTGCCCGGCCTCGATCACGCCCGCTGGCGCGCCGACCAGGCCCGGGCCGACGTGGCCGCCGCCTATCGCGCCGACTGGGAGGAGACCCGAGCGCCGAACGACTATGTCCGCAACCTCAAGCACGACAGCCCGATGAACGGCGAGCTGAAGCACTCCGAGGGCCGCGATCGCTACGCCCTGCCGACGCTGATCTTCAAGGGACCGGGCGGCGAGCACACGGTGGCCGGATGGGTTCCGTACGAGGACTACGAGGCCGGGATCGAGGCCGCCCTGCCGGGCGCCACGGCCGACCCGCGCCCCGATCCGACGCCGGCGCAGGCCTTCGAGCGCTGGGGCATGCTGACGTCCAAGGAACTTGCCGTGCTGTGTGGCGACGACGCGTGTCCGCCGGCCGGAGTCGTCGCCCACGACTGGGGCGACGGCCTTGTCTACTTCACCGCCGCCGAAGCCGAGGCGCGGGGACTGACCGTCCCGGCTTGAGCATTGAGGCCCCCAGATCCTCCCCCAGCGCGCAGCGCGGAAAGGGGAGGCGGCGCGTCGCCTTCTTAGGCGACGTGACGGAGGGGGTTGACGCCCACAAGCAAGAGTCAAAGTCCCCGTCAGTCGGCCATTCGGCCGACAGCGCCCCCAGAGGGGGAGCATCTTGGAGGCGTCCGTTAGCCTAGATCCGCTCGATGATCGCGGCCGGGGCCATGCCGCCGGCCGCGCACAGGGTGGCCATGCCGACGGTGAGGTCGCGGCGTTCCATCTCGTCCAGCAGGGTGCCCAGGATCATCGCCCCGGTGGCTCCGATGGGGTGGCCGAGCGCGATGGCCCCGCCGTTGACGTTGACGATGTCCGGGTTGACGTCGAGGTCGCGCATGAACTTCAGCGGCACCACGGCGAAGGCCTCGTTGATTTCCACGAGCTGGATGTCCTTCATCGACATGCCGGCCTTCTTCAGCGCCTTGCGGGCCGCCGGACCCGGCGCGTTCAGCATCAGCTCCGGGGAGTCGCCGGCCGTGGCGATGGAGACGATCCGCGCCCGCGGCTTCAGACCGTGCGCCCGGGCGTAGTCCGGGGAGGCGATCACCACCGCGCCCGCGCCGTCCACCACGCCCGACGAGTTGCCGGCATGGTGCACGTGGTTGATCTTCAGGTCGGGATAGGTGGCCTCCACCAGCCGGCGGAAGCTCAAGCCTTCCTCGTCCAGGGGCATGTCGTAGAGGGCGGCGAAGGCGGCCTTGAGTTGGCTAAGGCCCTCCAGCGTCGTCTGCGGCCGGGGGTATTCCTCATTGTCCAGGGCCAGTGAGCCGTCGTCATTATAGACCGCGATCAGGCTCTTCGAAAAATAGCCGTTGGCCAGGGCATGCGCCGCGCGGCGCTGGCTCTCCACGGCCAGCTTGTCGACGTCGTCGCGGGTGAAGCCCTCCAGGGTCGCCACCACGTCGCCGCACACGCCCTGATGCGGCTGGGGATGGATCGAACGCAGGTGGGTGTTCATCGAGTCCAGGGTCGGGCCGGCCTGCCGCTTCAGGGTGGAGCCGTGCGACATGCTCTCGACGCCGCCGGCGATCACCAAGTCCTGGGCGCCGGACATCACGCCCATGGCCGCCAGGTTCACCGCCGTCAGGCCCGAGCCGCAGAAGCGGTCCAGGCTCATGCCCGGCGCCTCGACCGAATAGCCGGCGTCCAGCGCCGCCATCCGGGCGATGCAGGAGCCCTGCTTGCCGGTCTGGGTGCCGCAGCCGGCGATCACGTCGTCCACGTCGGCGGTGTTCAGCCCGTTCCGTTCGGCCAGGGCCTTCAGCACCGTCGAGAGGATGCGCTGCGGGTGGACGTTCGACAGTCCGCCCTTGTCCACCTTGCCCACGCCCCGCGGCGTGCGCGCCGTATCGATGATCCAGGCCTCGCCCATGGGAATATCCTCGTCTTGAAGCGCCGATCCGGCGGGATTGCGCCGACACTGTCAGCCCGGACGTAGGGTCAGGCCAGCGGAATTCGTGGGTTTCCAGCCCAGCAGGGGCTCGAGACGCCGCCGTTCCCGTCCAAGGCGAACGCTACCGCTCGGGTTGTGGATAACTTCCACGAAAAAGGGCCACCCTCGCGGGCGGCCCCAAGTCGTTCAAGATTGAACGTTCTTAGAAGATTTCGAACAGACCCGCCGCACCCATGCCGCCGCCGACGCACATGGTGACGACGCCGTACTTGGCGCCGCGACGCTTGCCTTCGTGCAGGATGTGGCCGGTCGCCCGGGCGCCGGTCATTCCGTAGGGGTGGCCGATGGAGATGGCGCCGCCCGAGACATTGTACTTCTCAGGGTCGATGCCGAGGTGGTCGCGACAGTAGAGGCACTGGGAGGCGAAGGCCTCGTTGAGCTCCCACATGTCGATGTCGGCGATGGTCAGGCCGTTGCGCTCCAGCAGCTTGGGGATCGCGAACACCGGGCCGATGCCCATCTCCTCCGGGCCGCAGCCGGCCACGGCCATGCCGCGATAGGCGCCCAGCGGGGTGAGGCCGCGACGTTCGGCTTCCTTGCGTTCCATCAGCACCACGGCGGCGGCGCCGTCCGAGAGCTGGCTGGCGTTGCCGGCGGTGATGAACCGGCCTTCCTTGACGTACTGGCCGCCCTTGAACACGGGGGCCAGCTTCTGCAGGTCGGCCAGGGTGGTCTGGGGCCGGTTGCCCTCGTCCAGGGTCAGGCGGACCTCCTTCTCGGAGAACTCGCCGGTCTCCTTGTTCTGCACCATCATGATCGAGGTGAGCGGCGCGATCTCGGCGTCGAAATAGCCGGCGGCCTGGGCCGCGGCGGTGCGCTGCTGGGACTGGTAGGCGTACTCGTCCTGGGCCTCGCGGCTGACATTGTAGCGATCTGCCACGATCTCGGCGGTCTCGAGCATCGAGGTGTGGATTTCCGGAACATGCTCGTTCAGCCACTTATCGCTGGTGCGGTAGCGGTTCATCTTGTCGTTCTGGACCAGGCTGATGCTCTCCAGCCCGCCGCCGACCGCGACGGTCGCGCCGTCGTTGATGATGTACTTGGCCGCCGTGGCGATGCCCATCAGGCCCGAAGAGCACTGGCGGTCGAGCGTCATGCCCGACACGGTGTTGGGCAGGCCGGCGCGCAGGGCGGCCTGGCGAGCGATGTTGTTGCCCGTCGAGCCCTGCTGCAGGGCCGCGCCCATGACCACGTCGTCGATTTCGCCCGGATCGACGCCGGCGCGGGCCACGGCCTCGGCGATCACATGGCCGCCGAGTTCGGCGCCGGAGGTGTTGTTGAACGCGCCGCGATAGGCCTTGCCGATCGGCGTGCGGGCTGTGGAGACGATGACGGCTTCACGCATGGAAGTGGGTTCCTAGGAGTTGGGAGGAGGGTGTCCTGCTCTACCCCCGGCGCGGACGCCGGGGGCGGTCAATGGGTGACGTTTCGCCTTAGAGGTCGGCGAACTTCTTGTTTTCGGAAACGAGCTTTTCCAGCAGCGGCGAGGGCTTGAACTGGTCGCCCATCTTGGCCTGGAATTCCTGCATCTTGGCCAACACCTTGGCGGGGCCGATCTGGTCGCCGTAGTGCATCGGGCCGCCGCGGTAGACCGGCCAGCCGTAGCCGTTCTGCCAGACCACATCGATGTCGGAGGCGCGGATGGCCTTGCCCTCCTCGAGGATCTTCACGCCCTCGTTGATCATCGGGAAGATACAGCGCTCCAGGATCTCCTCGTCGCTGATTTTGCGCGGGTTGGCGCCCGACTTGACGATGAAGTCGTTGATCACCTGCTCGGTGAAGGGGCTGGGCTTGGCGTTGCGGTTCTCATCGTAGTCGTAATAGCCCGCGCCGGTCTTCTGGCCGCGGCGGTCGGCTTCGCAGAGCACGTCGCGGATGCTCTCGCCGTTGGACTTCTCCTTTACCCAGCCGATGTCCAGGCCGGCCAGATCGCTCATGGCGAAGGGGCCCATGGGGAAGCCGAAGTCGTAGAGCACGCGGTCGACGTCCCAAGGCATGGCGCCTTCCATGACCAGCTTCTGCGCCTCGCGCTGGCGCTGGCCCAGGATTCGATTGCCGACGAAGCCGGGGCAGACCCCGACCAGGACCGCGACCTTGCCGATCTGCTTGGCCAGCTTCATGGAGGTGGCGATGACGCTGTCGGAAGTGTGGTCGGCGCGGACGATCTCCAGCAGCTTCATCACATTGGCCGGCGAGAAGAAGTGCAGGCCGATAACGCTCTCGGGACGCTTGGTCACCGAGGCGATCTCGTCGATGTTCAGGGCCGAGGTGTTGGTGGCCAGGATCGCGCCCGGCTTACAGATCGCGTCGAGCTTGGCGAAGATGTCCTTCTTGATGTCCATGCGCTCGAATACCGCCTCGATGACCAGGTCGACGTCGGCGAAGGAGTCCTCCATCGACAGCGAACCGGTGATCAGGGCGCAGCGGTCCTCGACCTGCTGGGCAGTGATGCCGCCGCGCGAGGCCGTGCGCTCATAGTTCTTGCGGATGGTGGCCAGGCCGCGGTCCAGCGGCTCCTGCTTCTGCTCGACGATCACCACCGGGATGCCGGCGTTGGCGAAGTTCATGGCGATGCCGCCGCCCATGGTGCCAGCGCCGATGATCCCGACCTTCTTGATGGGGATCAGCGGGGTGTCGTCCGGCACGTCGGGGATCTTGTTGGCGGTGCGCTCGGCGAAGAAGGAATAGCGCTGGGCCGCCGACTGCGGGCCGCTCATGAGCTCACCGAACAGCTTGCGCTCGACCTTCAGCCCCTCCTCGAAGGGCAGGTTCACCGCCGCCTCGATGGTCTGGATGTTGTATTCCGGGGCCAGGAAGCCCCGGAACTTGCGTGCATTGGCTTTGCGGAACTCGGCGAAGATCTCAGGCTTGCCGCGGGCGGCCTCGACCTTCTCGTTCTGGTCGCGGATGCGGGTCAGCGGGCGGTTCTCGGCCAGCACCTTCTTGGCGAAGGCCAGGGCGCCTTCGCGCAGCTTGCCTTCCTCCACCAGTTCGTCGGTCAGGCCGCCGGCCAGGGCTTCCTTGGCCGGGACGTGGCGGCCGGAGGTCATCATCTCAAGGGCGCGCTCGGGGCCGACCACGCGAGGCAGGCGCTGGGTGCCGCCGGCGCCCGGCAGCAGGCCCAGGTTCACTTCCGGCAGGCCGAACTTCGCCGACGGGACCGCCACGCGGTAGTGGGCGCACAGCGCCACTTCCAGCCCGCCGCCCAGGACGGTGCCGTGGATGGCGGCGATCACCGGCTTGGGCGAGCCCTCCATCATGCCCTGGACGTCGAACAGGCTGGGGCCGGCCATGGCGCCGCCGAACTCGGTGATGTCGGCGCCGGCGATGAAGGTGCGGCCTTCGCAGATCAGCACGATGGCCTTCGCGGCCGGATTGGCGCCCGCCGTCTTGAAACCCTCATAGAGGCCTTCGCGGACCTTGGCCGACAGGGCGTTGACCGGAGGGGAGTTGAGCGTGATGACGGCGATATCGCCTTCCAGCGAAAGGTCGGTCACCGAATTGATCTCGGCCATGGGGGCGCATCCTCGACTGATGGAAGTGGGCGGCTCGTGAACCTGGCCGCGCTCGGATTCAAACGGTTGTTTATAGGGCCGGCGGGGACCGCGCGAGTCAAAAATCCGTTGGGTTTGCGCGGATACGGCCCGGGTCTATGCAGCGATAACAGCAATCACCTTAGGGGAAGCAAGAGATGACTCAGGGACTGTTTTCACTGGAGGGCCGCGTGGCCCTCGTCACCGGCGGCTCGCGCGGCATCGGCAAGATGATCGCCAAGGGCTTCATCGACCAGGGCGCCAAGGTCTACATCTCCTCGCGCAAGCCCGGCGCCTGCGACGAGACCGCCGCCGAACTCGGCCCGCGGTGCATCTCCCTGCCGCAGGACGTGTCGACGGTGGAGGGCTGCCAGGCCCTGGCCAAGCGGTTCAACGCGGCCGAACCCAAGCTCGACATCCTGGTCAACAACGCCGGCGCCGCCTGGGGCGCGCCCTTCGACGAGTTCCCTGAGAGCGGCTGGGACAAGGTGATGAACCTGAACCTGAAGTCGCCCTTCTTCCTGACCCAGGCCCTGCACGGCGCCCTGAAGGCCGCCGCCAGCCACGACCAGCCGGCCAAGGTGATCAACATCTGCTCGATCGACGGCATCCGCCTCAATCCGCAGGAGACCTATTCCTACCACGCCTCCAAGTCGGGCCTGATCTATCTGACCCGCCGAATGGCCGCCGAGCTGATCCGCGACTCCATCAACGTTACCGGCATCGCGCCCGGCGCCTTCGCCTCGGAGATGAACCGGGTGGCGCGCGACGAGAGCGAGGCGGTCGCCAAGCGCATCCCCTCGCGGCGCATCGGCCGGGACGAGGACATGGCCGCGGCCGCCATCTATCTGGCCAGCCGGGCCGGCGACTACGTGGTGGGCGAGACCATCGCCGTGGACGGCGGGGTGGCGCTGGCCACGACCGGCGGCGTCTGACGGCCACGCTTTGGGCGGTTTTGCGTTATGAGGTGACGATCCCTCTCGAGCGTCGCCCCGATTGACCGAAACCGCCCCGCCTCCTCCGGCCCCGAAGCCCGCCTCGCGCGCCTATGCAAGATGGGCCGTGGGCGTGCTGGTGGTGGCCACCGTGCTGGCCCTGGCGGCGGCCTACGCCGCGCGCCGGGCGCTGGCGCGCGAGGCCTTGGTCGGCTGGCTGGAGGCCCGCGGCGTCCCCGCCTCGGTGGAGTTCCGCGAGTTCGAACTGGGCGCCTTCGCCGCCCGGCTGCGGATCGGCCCCGAGCGCGACGCCGACGTCACCGCTGAACTGGCGGAGGTCCGCTACAGCTTCACCGGCTTCTGGTCGGGTGAGCCGTTCGGCCTGCGGGTGACTTCGGTCATCCTGCACCGGCCGGTGATCAAGGCCAGCCTCAAGGGCGGCAAGCTCAGCCTTGGCTCCCTGGATCCCGTGATCGAGGAGTTCGCCAAGCGCCCGCAACGGCCCGACGCCCGCCAGCCCGAGATCGGGGTGCGCGAGGGCGTCCTGCGGCTCGACACCGACTACGGCCCGGTCCAGGCGCGGCTCAACGCCCAGCTCGCCGATGGCCGGCTGACCGCCCTGAATGGGAAGGTCGCGGCGACCGCCCTGCGCGGTCGGGGCCTGTCCCTGTTCACCGGCCCTGGTGAGGTCAAGCTTGTCACCACCCGCGGCCGCGTCGACCTGGCCCTCACCCTGCCGATCCGTCGCCTCGACGCCGAGGGCCTGAGCGTCAGCGACGCCAATCTCAAGTTCTCGGCCCGCGCGCCCTATCCCGATCTCGCGCGGCGCCGCGCCGACGGCGAGCTCGGCGGGCGCCTCGACCTGGCGGGCGGCCGGATAGGCCTGGGCGGCGCAGTCCTCAGCTCGCCGCGCCTCGAGATCGCCTTCGCCGGCCGCGCCGTCGGCGCCTTCAAGGCCCTGACCCTGCGCGGCGACGCCGAAACCCGGCTGATCGCCCGGGCCGCGGATCTACCGGGCGCCAAGGCTCGCGACCTCGACCTCAACCTGCACGGCCACGAGATCAGGTGGTCGCGGACCGGGGGCGACGCCGTCACCGCCAACCTGTTCGCCGAGGCCAAGGTCGCGAGCATCGTCTCCGGCGACGCGCGGCTGACGGAGATCACCGCCAAGTTCCAGGGCCCGAGCGCCTGGGCCGCCGGCGTCCTCGAGACGAGGCTGGACGGCGGCTTCGCCACGCGCGGCGCCTGGGACGGTCTCGGGGCGCCGCGCCGCGACGACCCGGCCCCGACCGCCGCCCTGAAGAACGCCCTGCGCGGGTTCCGGCTGGAGGCCGGCCAGGTCTCGTTGCGGATGAAGGGCCAGGCCGCCTCCGTCGATCTCGGCGCTCCGGCGACGGCCCTTACGGACACTGGCGGACGGGCGATCCTGGCGGCTCACGGCGGCCCGCTCTACGACTCGGGCCAGGGCGGCTTCCGGCTCGACATCGAGGGCGGCGGACTGCCGAAGGCCGAGCTCGTGGTTCCCCGCTATCGGATGACCTCGGATGGCCTCGTCGCCACCACGGCGGTGAAGGCCAGCGGCGGGTTCGGCCCCGTCGAGGGCGCGACCTTGGACGCGGCGGGCGAGCTGCGCATGGCCGGCGGATTGACCCGCTTCACCGCCAGCCGCTGCGCCGCCCTGACCGCCCGGCGCCTGGACCTGGGCGAGAACGATGTGGAGGCGATCGACGGCCACCTCTGTCCCATGGGCGCGCCGATGCTGACCCTGGCCGACGGTGGCTGGCAGCTGCGCGGGCGGGCGGAAGGCCTCGATGCGTCGGTCCCGTTCCTCGAGGCGCGGGTCACCGAAGGCGCAGGGCTCGTCGACTTCGGCGGCGCGGGTGAGAGCCTGCACGGCCGCGCCGACATCACCACGGCCCGCATCGATGACACGGCCAAGGACCGCAGGTTCGCGGCCCTCACGGCCTCGGGCGACGCGACGCTGCGGGAGGGCGCCTGGCTGGCGGTCTTCGACATCGCCGATCGGGCCGGCCATGGCCTGGGCCAGGCCCGTCTGCGCCAGGCCGCCGACGGGACGGGCGGGCTCTCGCTCGACACCGGCCTGCTGACCTTCGCCCCCGAGGGGCTGCAGCCGGCCCAGCTCTCGCCGCTGGCCGCCGCCGTGGGCTCGCCGGCCAGCGGCCAGGCGCGGTTCGTGGGCGAGGTCGCCTGGACCCGCGACGTCTCCACCAGCAACGGTGTGCTGGAGGTCCTAAGCCTGGACTTCCTCAGCCCCGCCGGCGCGGTGGCGGGGATGTCGGGCCGCGTGGTCTTCACCAGCCTGGTTCCGCTCACCGCGGCTCCCGGCCAGGCGCTCAAGGCCGAGCGGGTCGACACTCTGGTCCCGCTGACCGGAGCGGAGGTCAGTTTCGGCATCGCCGACGACGTCCTCAAGGTCGACGGCGCGGGCTTCGAGCTGGGCGGCGGCAAGCTCCGCCTGGAGGCCATCGAGATCCCCTTCGCCCCCGGTGCGACCTGGAAGGGCGTGGTGGCCTTCGACGGCGTGCAGATCGCCGACCTGGTGGAGACCTCGCCCTTCGGGGATCGTATGGACATGACCGCGAAGCTCACCGGTCGCGTGCCGTTCGAAGTGACCCCGCAGGGCGTGCGGATCGCCGGCGGGACCCTGCGCGCCATCGAGCCCGGCCGCCTCTCGATCCGGCGCGAGGCGCTCACGGTGGTGCGGTCCGGAGGCGGGGAGGTCACCGAGGCGCCGCCGGCCGCGCCAACGGTCGTCGATCCCTATACCGACTTCGTCTACCAGGCCCTGGAGCACCTGACCTTCACCGAGCTGGACGCAAAGGTCGACAGCCAGGTCGACGGCCGACTGGGCGTGCGGTTCCACATCAAAGGCGAGCACGCTCCGCCCAAGTCGCAGGCCATCAAGCTCACCCTGCGCGAGCTTTTCACCCAGAAGATCCAGCGCACCCTGCCTCTGCCCAAGGGCACCAAGGTCGACTTGACGCTGGACACATCGGTCAACCTGGACCAGCTCTTGGACGACTTCGCCCGCTACCAGGCCCTGCGCGGTTCAGACCCCGTTCAGCCTTGAGCGTCCACCCATGGAACATGACTTGGAGAGACGAGAGCCCATGCCAAGAACACAGTCTGTCGCCATGGCCCTGGCGGGCGTGACCCTGCTCAGCGCCTGCGCGATCCCGGTCAAGGTCGAGGTCGCGCCGATCACCATCTACGCCAAGCTGGACGCCGACGTCCGGCTGCGCCTCGACGACGACGTCAAGGCGCTGATCAAGCAGAACCCGAACCTGTTCTAGGATGATGACCATGACCTTCAATCAATGGCTGGCGCCGGTCGCCGTGGCGGTCGGAAGCCTCACCTTCGCCGGCTCGGCCTTCGCCGATGTCGCCGCCGCCAAGGCCGTCGTGGACGCCGCCAAGGCCGCCGGGATCGTGGGCGAGCAGAACGACGGCTTTCTCGGCTTCGTGAAGCCCGGCGACGCCGCGGCCAAGGCCGCCGTGACCGAGATCAACGCCGGCCGCCGCCAGGTCTACGCCCAGGCCGCCGCCAAGAACGGCGTCACGGTTGAAGCCGCCGGCGTCGCGGCCTTCAAGGCCGTCGTGCAGGGTCGCCTGAAGCCCGGCGAATACGCCCAGGACGCCTCGGGCGGGTGGGTTCAGAAGTAGGGCCCTACCGCGCCTTCTCCGCCGCGACCCAGGCGTTGACCCGGCGCTCCAGCATGTCCAGGGGCAGGGGGCCGGCCAGCAGCACCGCGTCGTGGAAGCGACGGATGTCGAACCTGTCGCCGAGGTCGGCTTTCGCCTTTTCGCGCAGGGACACGATCTTCATCTCCCCGGTCTTGTAGGCGAGCGCCTGGGCCGGCCAGGAGACGTAGCGGGCCAGCTCCACCTCGATATTTAGCGGCGACAGGGCCGAGTTCTCGGCGAAGCACTTGCGGGCCTGGTCGAGGCTCCAGCCCTTCCAATGCAGGCCGGTGTCGGCCACCAGCCGGCAGGCCCGCCACATCTCGTAGCTGAGCCGCCCGAACCGCTCATAGGCGTCCCGGTAGATGCCCATCTCCCCGCCCAGTTTCTCGGAATAAAGGCCCCAGCCCTCGGTGAAGGCGGTGACGCCGGCCTCCCGGCGGAAGGTCGGCACGCCCTCGGCCTCCTGGCCCAGGGCGATCTGCAAGTGGTGGCCGGGCGCGGCCTCATGCAGGGTCAGGGCCGGCAGCTCGTAGAGCCCGCGCTGGTCCAGGCTGGACGTGTTGACCATGTAACCGCCGGCGATGCCGAGCTTCGGATTGCCGCTGAAATAGCGACCCGTCGTGTAGCTTCGTTCAATATCGGCGGGCACCGGCCGTACGCCGTAGGTCAGCCGGGGCAGGGTGGCGAACCAGGCCGGCAGCTTGTCGTCGATCCGCTTGGCGATCTCCGAGGCCTTCTCCAGCAGGTCCTGGCGGGAGGTCGTGTAGAATCGCGGGTCGCTGCGCAGGAAGGCCTGGAACTCGAGGAAGGTCCCCTTGAAGCCGGCCTCGGCGATGACCCCGTCCATCTCCTTGCGGATCCGCGCCACCTCGTTCAGGCCGTTCTGGTGGATCTCGTCCGGGGTCAGCTTGGTGGTGGTGTGGTCCTGGACCAGCCAGGCATAGTAGCGCTCGCCGTCGGGCAGGGTGCGCGCGCCCAGCGCCTTGCGGCTGCGAGGCAGGTATTCCTTCTCCAGGAAGGCGACGAAACCAGCCTGGGCGGGACGCACCTTGTCGCGGAGGATCGCGACAGCCTGAGCCGTCAGGGCGTCGCGCTCAGCCTGCGGAACGCTGGCCGACAGGGCCTTCAGCGGCGCCAGCAGAGGGTCGGTTTCCAACGGGGCGGCGGCCTGGTCGCGGGCGAAGGCGATCACCTTCTCGGTGGTGGAGACCGGTTGGGTGAAGCCGCTCTTGGCGCCGCGCCGGGCGTTGTCGATCTCCACGGCGTAATAGCCGGGCACGGCGTTCAGCCGGTCGATCCAGGCCCTGCCGTCCGCCGCCGAGCGCATCGGCGTCGAGGAGGCGAGATAGCTCATCGTCCAGTGGAAGCCGCCGTCGGAATTGAACGGCATCCGCGCCTCGTCGAAGGAGAGGCCGGCCAGCCGGCGCTCCACCAGCCAGGTCAGGAACTCGCGGTTGATCCGCGCCTCGCCCGAAAGGTCGCCCGGGTCGATCCCCGCCAGCCGGGCCTTGAAGGCGCCGAGCGTCACCACCCGCGCGGCGTCGGCCTTGGGGCTGTCGTCGGGCAGGCGCGAGAGGGCCGCGCGGTCGCCCTGGTTCGCGGCCTCGATGGGATCGTCGGTGAGGCGGAAGGCTTCGTAGTCGGCCACCACCTTGTTCAGCGCCGCGTCGTCGGCGAGGGCCGGAGTCGCGGCGAGGGTCAGGGCGAGGACGGCGAGCGTTCGGCGCATTAGGTCACCTGATGGCTGAAGAGCACGCAAGCTGGAGCACGGGCCGCCCGGCGCCAAGGGCATTTTCGGCTAACGTCATTCGCTCAGGGGCGAAGAATCACCCCACTTCATGTCCCTCGCGATTAAGGCCATGCTCGCCGCGCCAAACCGGGGGTCCCGTCATGAGTTTCGTCACACGCCGCAGAGCCATGGAGGCTCCGCAACACGAGGGCGGCCACAAGCTGAAGGCCACCCTGGGCTGGCCTCATCTGATGGCGCTGGGCATCGGGGCGATCATCGGCACGGGCATCTACACCCTGACCGGCGTGGCCGCGGGGCTGGCGGGTCCGGCGGTGATCCTGTCCTTCGCCGTGGCCGGCGCGGTCTGCGCCTGCGCGGCGCTCTGCTACGCCGAGATGGCGACGCTGATGCCACAGGCCGGCAGCGCCTACACCTATTCCTACGTCACCCTGGGCGAGATGGCGGCCTGGGTGATCGGCTGGAGCCTGATCCTCGAATACACCCTGGTGTGCAGCGCCGTGGCGGTCGGCTGGGCGGGCTATGCCTCGGGCCTGATCCAGCAGGCGGGCTGGCCCGTGCCCGCCTACCTGCTGGCGGGACCGGAGGCCGGCGGCCTGATCAACCTGCCGGCGGTGTTCATCGCCCTGCTGGTCACCAGCCTGCTCCTGGTCGGCACCCGCGAGAGCGCCACGGTCAATTTCGTCCTGGTCTGCGTGAAGCTGGTGGCCCTGGCGGCCTTCGTGGTCATCACCCTGCCCAGCTTCGACGCCAGCCACTTCACGCCCTTCGCCCCCTTCGGCTTTGGCGCCCAGGATGTCGACGGGACGAAGTTCGGGGTGATGGGCGCCGCGGCGATCATCTTCTTCGCCTTCTACGGCTTCGACGCCATCTCCACCGCCGCGGAGGAAGCCAAGAACCCCAAGCGCGACCTGACCATCGGCATCGTCGGCTCGATGATCGCCTGCACCCTGATCTACATGATCGTGGCGGCCGTGGCGCTCGGCGCCTCGCCCTACGACGTCTTCTCCAAGAGCGAGGAGCCGCTGGCCTTCATCCTGCGCGAGCTGAACCGGCCGCTGGCCGCCTCGCTGATCGCCGGCGCCGCGGTGATCGCCATGCCCACCGTGATCATGGTCTTCATGTTCGGCCAGAGCCGGGTGTTCTTCGCCATGGCCCGCGATGGCCTGCTGCCGCGCAGCCTGTCCAAGGTGAACGCCCGCGGCGTGCCCTCGGCGGTGACCATCCTGACCGGCGTCATCGCCGCGATCATCGCCGGCGCCCTGCCGCTGTCGCAGATCGCGGCCCTGGCCAACGCCGGGACGCTCGCGGCCTTCATCGCCACCATCCTGGCGGTCATGGTCCTGCGCCGCCGGGCGCCGACCCTCGAGCGGCTGTTCAAGACGCCGGCGATCTGGCTGATCGGGCCGCTGGGCCTGATCGGCTGCGTCTACCTGTTCTCCAGCCTGACGGCCAAGACCATCCTGTTCTTCTTCGTCTGGAACGCCATCGGCGTGGTGGTCTACCTGCTCTACGGCCGGGCGAAGAGCCGGCTCGCCTAGGCGCTTTTCCTCCCCCGTAAACGGGTGAGGAAAGGAGGGAGGCCGCCCGCCCGCCCGCCCGCCCGCCTAGGCCTCGGCCGCGGCGAGCTGCTCGATGGTGTCCTCCATCGCCTCCTCCCAGGGGCGGAGCTGCACGCCGAACACGCGCTGCAGACGGCCGGTGTCGAGGACCGCGTTCAGCGCACGCTTGGCGGGGGTCGGGAATGCGCTGGTGGGGACCGGCTCCATCGGCGGCGGCTCGCGGCCGGGGAAGGCCATGGCGAAGATGGTGCGGGCCATGTCGTATCGGCTGGCCACGCCGTCGTTGACCACGTGCAGCAATCCCCATTCCGGAGCGCCGGCCGGGGCGCGGGCCAGGCGGTCGGCCTGGCTCAGGATGAAGGCCGCCAGGTCGCCGCTGGCCGTGGGCCTCGCCTTCTGGTCGTCCACCAGCCGCATCGGGGTTCCCGCCTGCGACGCCTTCAGGAACCACTGCAGGAAGTTCTGGCCATAGGCCGAGAACAGCCACGAGACTCGCGCCACGAGGGCTCGATCGCAATGACCCAGCACCGCCTGCTCGCCCGCCAGCTTCGACGCGCCATAGACGTGCAAAGGGTTGGTCGGATCATCCTCGACATAGGCGCGGGCCTTCTCGCCGTCGAACACCATATCGGTGGAGATGTGGATCAACGGCAGGCCGCGCGCCTGGCAGGCCTTGGCCATGGCTTCCGGCGCCCGCGCATTGACCGCATAGGCCGCGTCCGGCTCGCTCTCAGCCTTGTCGACGGCGGTGTAGGCCGCCGCGTTCAGCACCAGGTCGATGGCGCCTGAGTCTTCCACCGCGCGCGCCACGGCGGCGGGATCGGTCAGGTCGACCTCGGCCCGCGACAGGGCGACCACCTCGATGGGCGCCTCCTGCCGGGCCAGCATCTCGCGCGCGAGCTGGCCGGTGGCGCCGAATTGCAGGATGCGGGTCATGCGAAACTCACCTTGATCATGGCCGCCTTCCTAAGCGACCGCGCCGGACTTGCCACCCCCGTTTCGGCCGCGACGCTTTTTCGTCTGGCCTGCGGACGGCCGCCTTGTAGACTTGCGGCGCCGTCTCCCCAGGCGATCATGCCAAGGAACGTCGCACCCTTATTCTGGGGATGCGATCAGGGTGAGCGGCGGCGCGTATTCTTCCGCGCCTTGGGGAGCGACGTGGACACTTCGGACAAGCGCGCCGCGCCGGCCGCGAGCGGCGGCTCGCACAGGGGGATGCAGGACCTCACCACCGGTCCGATCGGCAAGACCCTGATCATGTTCGCCCTGCCTGTGCTGGGCTCCAACATCCTGCAGTCGCTGAACGGCACGGCCAACGCCATCTGGGTCAGCCACATCCTGGGGGAGGCGGCGCTCACTGCCACGGTCAACGCCAACAACATCTTCTTCCTGATGCTGGGCGCGGTGTTCGGCATCTCCATGGCCGCCAACCTGCTGATCTCCCAATCGGTGGGGGCCAAGGACCTGGCCATGGTCAAGCGGGTGGTGGGTTCGTCGACCAGCTTCTTCCTGCTGCTCTCGCTGGGCGTTGGCGTGGCCGGCTACCTGCTGACGCCGGCGGTCCTGAAGATCATGCAGACCCCGCCGGACGCCACCCGGGACGCGATCGCCTATCTGCGGGTGATCTTCCTGGCCATGCCGTTCATGTACTTCTTCTCGTTCGTGATGATGGCCCAGCGCGGCGCGGGCGACTCGCGCACCCCGTTCTATTTCTCGCTGGTGGCCGTCGGCCTCGACGTGGTCCTGAACCCGCTGCTGATGATCGGCGTCGGCCCCTTGCCGCGCATGGGCATCGCCGGCTCGGCCACCGCCACCCTGATCAGCCAGACGATCACGCTCATCGCCATGATCGTCTATCTCTACCGCACCAAGTCGGTGCTGATCCTGCGCCGTGGCGAATGGAACCTCCTGAAGCCACAGTTCGAGATCATCCGGACCCTGGTGGTGAAGGGCTTCCCCATGGCCCTGCAGATGCTGGTCATCTCGGGCGCGGCGGTGGTGATGATCTCATTCGTCAACGGCTACGGCTCGCAGACGGCGGCCGGCTACGGCGCGGCGATCCAACTCTGGACCTACATCCAGATGCCGGCCATGGCGCTGGGCGCGGCGGTCTCCTCCATGGCCGCCCAGAATGTCGGCGCCGGCAAGATGGACCGCGTGAACCAGGTGGCCGGCCGCGGCGTGCTGATCGCCGCCGTCATGACCGGCGTCCCGGTCCTGCTGATCTACCTGGTCGAACCCTATGTGCTGCGGCTGTTCCTGCCGGCGACCAGTCCGTCCCTGCCGATCGCCATGCACATCAACGCCTATGTGCTGTGGGGCTTCATCCCGTTCGGCATGGCCTTCGTGCTGAACGGCATCATCCGCGCCACCGGCTCGGTCTGGCCGCCCCTGCTGGGCCTGCTGATTTCCATGTGGGTGGTGCGCATTCCCTTCGCCCAGATGCTGGAGCCCTATCTGGGCGCCGACGCCATCTGGTGGAGCTTCCCCCTGGGTTCGATGGTGTCGCTGGTGCTGGCGGCTGGCTACTTCCGCTTCGGCGGCTGGCGCAAGGCCAGGCTGATGGGCGGCATACCCCGCGGCGCGGCGCCCGACACCGGCCTCGGCCCGCCGTCCCTGGCCGAGGAGAGCGAGGCCGTCGAGGCCGCCAGCCGGGCGCAGGACGAGCCTAGGGCTGCGTCAGGGCCGCGTAGGTCAAGGTCCGAAGCTCCCGCCGAATAGGATAGGTGCTGGACGGAAGGACCTGGGTCATGAACACCACCTGGATGTCCTCCACCGGATCGATCCAGAAGGCCGTGGAGGCCGCGCCGCCCCAGTAGTACTCGCCCGGGCTGGAGGGCAGCATGGCCGCGACCGGGTCGAAGGTGACGGCGAAGCCGAGCCCGAACCCGACCCCGGCGTTGGTCGCCTCCGAGAACAGCGACCGCGAGAGCTTGGTCAGGTCCTGGCCGCCGGGCAGGTGGTTCGAGGCCATCAGCTTGAGCGTCCTGGGCGCGATCAGCCGCTGGCCGTTCAGCTCGCCGCCCGCCCCCAGCATCCTGCAGAAGGCCATGTAGTCCTTGGCCGTCGAGACCAGGCCGCCGCCGCCAGAGTGGAAGTCGGGCGCCTTGAGGTAGGGGCTGGTCTCCGGATCGTCCTGCAGCTCCAGGCCGCCGCGAGGGGTGGCGTTGTAGCAGGCGGCGAACCGGGGCCGCTGGGCCTCGCGGACCTGGAAGCCGGTGTCGGTCATGCCCAGGGGATCGAAGATCCGCTGCTGCAGGTAGGTCTGGAACGGCTGGCCGGAGATCCGTTCGATCAGCACCCCCAGCACGTCGGTGGAGACCGAGTAGTTCCAGGCCTCCCCCGGCGAGAACTCCAGGGGCAGCTTGGCTAGGTGGTCGACGAAGGCCGCCATGTCACCGTCGCCGGTGGTCCCGCCGATCTTCAGCTTGCGATAGGCGGCGTCGACATTGGTGCGGCTCTGGAAGCCGTAGGTCAGGCCCGAGGTGTGGCGCAGCAGGTCGACCATCTGCATCGGCCGCGTGGGCGGCGTGGTCATGAACTGCGGCGCCACACCGGCGGCGAACACGCCCAGGTCCTTCCATTCCGGAATGAACTTCGCCACCGGATCGTCCAGGGCCACCAGGCCCTCCTCGACCAGCATCATGAAGGCGATGCTCGTGATCGGCTTGGTCATCGAATAGATGCGGAAGACGGTGTCGGTGGCCACCGGCTTGCCCCGCTCCCGGTCGGCTAGGCCCAGGACCGCCTCGTGGACCAATTCACCGCGCCGCGCGATCTGGAGCTGGGCGCCGGGCAGGCGGCCGGGCTCGATGTAGCGGGTCTGCAGGAAGCGATCGATCTTCGCCAGGCGTTCGCTGGAAAAGCCGTGCTTCTCGGGCCGGGTCATGCGGGCGTCCTCTCCGGTGGGTCTGCTCACACCGTGCCGGGTGCGAGGCCCTTGTTTCAACAGTAAGTTCGCGCGGCGGGCCGCCAGCGGAGAGGGCGGATGCTAGAAAAATCGCCGTGACCGGCGAAGCGGACGTTGCGTCAGGCAAACAAGCGTTTGATAATGTCGGTATGCGCGACGGCCTAAGCGGCTGTCGCGCCGCGATATTTCCGGACGGCGGCGACAATCGACATACCGCATTTATGAAAAATACCCGCGCAAGGCGGGCATATGGGAGGCCCTAGATGGCTTGGGATTTTGAAACCGACCCCGAATTCCAGAAGAAGCTCGACTGGATCGAGGACTTCATGCGCGAGGAGGTCGAGCCCCTCAGTCACCTGGGCATGGCCGCCCATGGTCCGCTGGGCCGCGAGAAGTTCATCAAGCCGCTGCAGCAGAAGGTGAAGGACCAGGGCCTGTGGGCCTGCCACCTCGGCCCCGAACTGGGCGGTCAGGGTTACGGCCAACTCAAGCTCGGCCTGATGAACGAGAAGCTGGGCCGCAACGGCATGGCGCCCACCGTGTTCGGCTGCCAGGCGCCCGACACCGGCAACGCCGAGATCATCGCCCACTACGGCACCGACAAGCAGAAGGAGCAGTACCTCTGGCCGCTGCTGAACGGCGATATCCGCTCGGCCTTCTCCATGTCCGAGCCGACGGGCGGCTCCGATCCCCTGACCTTCAAGACCCGCGCCGTGCTGGACGGGAACGAGTGGGTGATCAACGGCGAGAAGTGGTTCTCCACCAACGCCCGCTGGTCGAAGGTGCTGGTGCTCTATGCGGTCACCGACCCCGACGCCAAGGACCCCTACCGCCGGACCTCGATCTTCCTGGTCCCCACCGACACTCCCGGCGTGGAGATCATCCGCAATGTGGGCGTCGGCGGCGGCGGCGAGATCGGCGGCGGGTCGGAGGGCTATGTCCGCTACACCGACGTTCGGCTGCCCTATGAAGCCCTGCTGGGCGAGCGCGGCGCGGCTTTCGTCATCGCCCAGGTCCGCCTGGGCGGCGGCCGGGTCCACCACGCCATGCGCACGGTGGGCGCCTGCAAGCACGCGCTGGACCTGATGTGCCAGCGGGCGGTCTCGCGCAGCACTCGCGACGGCAAGCTCGGCGACCTGCAGATGGTCCAGGCCGACATCGCCGACTCGTGGATCGCCCTGGAGAGCTTCCGCCTGCTGGTGCTGCGCACCGCCTGGCTGATCGACAAGCACAAGGACTACAACCTGGTGCGCAAGGACATCGCCGCCATCAAGGTGATGATGCCCAAGGTCTATAACGACATCGCCATGAAGGCCGCCCACCTGCACGGCGCGCTGGGGGTCTCCAACGAGATGCCCTTCATGCACATGGTGACCTCGAGCCTGGTCATGGGCATCGCCGACGGCCCCACCGAGGTCCACAAGGTGACGCTGGCCAAGCAGGTGCTGAAGGACTACCGGCCCGACAACGACCTCTTCCCGAAGTACCACATCCCCCGTCTGCGCGAGGCGGCCGAGGAGAAGTACGGGGCCGAGCTGGCCGAGATCAAGGAAGGCTACGCTAAGCTGCGCCGCGAGTCGGCTCCGGCCTAGACAGGCTTGCTGACGCGCCTTGCTTTCCGCAGGGCGCGACTTGGCACTAGGGTGGGGCGGCCCCGGATTTCGGGGCCGCCCTTCGCATTTTTATTTTCCGGATTTCAGAGACCCCATGTCCGACGCTCCCGCCTGGCCCGTCATGTCCATTGCGCAGGCCCACGCTGCGCTCACCGCGCCCGGCGCGCGGTTCGAGATCGAAGAGCTGTCCATCCGCGGGATCGTGACCCGCACCTGGAAGAACGCCCCGCCGACCCTGCGCGACATCTTTCTCAACGGCCGCACCTTCAAGGACCGCGAGTTCCTGGTCTACGAGAACGACCGCGCCACCTTCGAGGCCTTCGCCCGCGCCACTCTGACCCTGGCCCACCGGCTGCAGGCCGACGGCGTGCGCAAGGGCGACCGGGTCGCCGTGATCATGCGCAATCTGCCCGAATGGCCGGTGGCCTTCTGGGCCGGCGTCCTGGTCGGCGCCATCGTCACCCCGCTGAACGCCTGGTGGACCGGGCCGGAGCTGGAATACGGCCTGGCTGATTCCGGGACCAAGGTCGCCATCGTCGACGACGAGCGGCTGGCGCGGATCGTCGATTCCCTGGGAAACCTCCCGGCGCTGGAGAAGATCTACGTCCCGCGCCTGGCCGACACGCCTAGCGATCCGATGATCGCGCGGCTGGAGGACGTGATCGGCGCGGTCAACGCCTGGGGCGACCTGTCTGACCTGGCCCTTCCCGATGTGGAGCTGGCGCCCGAGGACGACGCCACCATCCTCTACACCTCGGGCACCACCGGAAAGCCCAAGGGCGCGCTGGGCACCCACCGCAACATGACCTCGAACGTCATGGCCGGCGGCATCTCCGCGGCGCGCAACTTCCTGCGGGCCGGCCAGCCCCTGCCGGAGTCCGACCCCCACAAACTGCCGCAGCGGAGCAACCTGATCCTGGTGCCGCTGTTCCACGCCACCGGCCTGTCTGCGAACCTGTCCCCGGCCATGAACTCGGGCGGCAAGATCGTGTTGATGCGCCGCTTCGAGGCCGAGCAGGCCATGCAGCTCATCGAGCGCGAGAAGGTCAACGGCACCGGCGGCGTGCCGACCATCGCCTGGCAGCTCATTGAGCATCCGGCCCGGCCGAAATACGACCTCTCGTCCCTGCAGTCGCTGTCCTATGGCGGCGCCCCCTCGGCGCCCGAACTGGTCCGCAAGATCGTCGAGACCTTCCCGGCCTCCCAGCCCGGCAACGGCTGGGGCATGACCGAGACCACCGCCACCTTCACCAGCCACCTCGGCAAGGATTACGAGAACCGTCCCGACAGCGCCGGTCCGGCCGCCCCGGTGGGCGAGATGCATGTCCGCGACCCTGCCGACGGCAAGACGATCCTGCCGCCGGGCTCGGTCGGCGAGCTGTGGGTCAAGGGTCCGCAGGTGGTGAAGCTCTATTGGAACAAGCCGCAGGCCACGGCCGAGACCTTCCAGGACGGGTGGCTGCGCACCGGCGACCTGGCGCGGATTGACGAGGAGGGCTTCCTGTTCATCGTCGACCGGGCCAAGGACATGCTGATCCGCGGCGGGGAAAACATCTACTGCGTCGAGGTGGAGAATGTGCTGTACGACCACCCCGACGTGATGGACGCCGCCCTGGTCGGCATCCCACACAAGACGCTGGGAGAGGAGCCGGGGGCCGTGGTCCATCTGAAGCCGGGCGGAACGGCCGACGAGGCGGAGCTCCGCGCCTTCGTGCGCGAGCGGCTGGCGGGCTTCAAGGTGCCGGTGAGGGTGGTGTTCCTGCCGCAGACCCTGCCGCGCAACGCCAATGGGAAGATCGTGAAGACCGAGCTGAAGAAGATCTTCGAGACCGCGGCATGAGCCAGGCGCCCCTGATCCTCGGCATCGGCGGCACGGTCCGGTCGGGGTCCTCCACCGAGAAGGCCCTGGTCGTGGCCCTGCGCGCGGCCGAGGCCGGGGGCGCGCGCACCCGGTTGCTAGGCGGCCCGTTCCTGGCGTCGCTGCCGATCTTCGATCCGGGTCCCGGCGGCCCCACCCCCGAGCAGGCGGTGCTGGTCGCCGCTGTCCGCGAGGCCGACGGTCTGATCATCGCCACGCCGGGGTATCACGGCTCGCTCTCGGGCGTGGTCAAGAACGCGCTGGACACCCTGGAGCTGCTGAGCGGCGACGAGCGTCCCTATTTCAGCGGTCGCCCGGTGGGGGTGGTGGTCACCGCCAACGGCTGGCAGGCGGGCGGTACGACATTGACCGCGGTGCGTTCGATCATACATGCCATGCGGGGCTGGCCGACGCCGTTCGGGGCGGCCCTCAACGCGACCGCCGAATCCTTCGACACCGAGGGCTGTCCCACGGATCCGAAGGACGGCTGGCAACTGACCACAGTGGGCGAACAGGTTCTGGAGTTCGCCAAGATGAAAGCCGGCACATGACAGGTTCCCGCCTCGTGACACCCGCCAACGGTTCCGGTTCCGGCGAAGCGGCCCACGAATCCGCGATCTCGCCGATCGAGGACATCATCGAGGACGCCCGCAACGGTCGCCCCTACATCCTGGTCGATGCCGAGGACCGAGAGAACGAGGGCGACGTCATCATCCCGGCCCAGTTCGCCACCCCCGACCAGATCAACTTCATGGCCAAGCACGCGCGGGGTCTGATCTGCCTCTCCATTACGGCCGAGCGGGCGCGCGCGCTGCGCCTGCCCCCCATGGCCATGGACAACCAGTCAGGCCACGGCACCGCCTTCACCGTCTCGGTCGAGGCCCGTGAAGGGGTGACCACCGGCATCTCGGCCCATGACCGCGCCCACACCATCGCCGTCGCCGTCGACCCGACCAAGGGCGCCGACGACATCGTCTCGCCCGGCCACGTCTTTCCGCTGGTGGCCAAGGACGGCGGCGTCCTGGTCCGCGCCGGCCACACCGAAGCCGCCGTCGACATCAGCCGCATGGCCGGCCTCAACCCGGCGGGCGTGATCTGCGAGATCATGAAGGACGACGGGTCCATGGCCCGCCTGCCGGACCTGATCGGCTTCGCCCAGCTCCACGGCCTGAAGATCGGCACCATCGCCGACCTGATCGCCTATCGCCGCCGCACCGAGCGCCAGGTGGAGCGGGTGCTGGAGACGCCGTTCGACTCGACCTTCGGCGGGCGGTTCCGGATGGTCATCTACCGCAACATCATCGACAAGACCGAGCACGTGGTTCTGACCAAGGGCAAGATCGATCCCGACAAGCCGACCCTGGTGCGCATGCACCGCGTCGACTTCGCCGCCGACATGCTGGGCCATAAGGAACAGCGGCGCGACTACGTGCCGCGCGCCCTCAAGGCCATCGCGGACTATGACGGCGCCGGCGTGGCGGTGTTCATCCGTGACTCAAACCCGTCCTGGCTGTCTGAACGCTACGGGGCCGAGCCCGGCGCCGACCACGGGGCCAATGTGCTGCGCGACTACGGCGTGGGCGCCCAGATCCTGCTGGACCTCGGGGTGCGCGACATGGAGCTGTTGTCCAACTCGGCCACCGTCCTGCCGGGCTCGGGCGGCTACGGCCTGAGGATCGTCGGCCGCCGGCCGCTCTAGCCGAACCAGCCCCGCTTGCGGGGCGCGGGCTCTTCGCCGGCGCGGAACACCCATTGCGGCCAGACCTGTTCGGAATGCAGGCGGCGCGCCATGACCAGCTCCTCCACCGCCTCGGTGGCGCCGATGCAGGAGGGCGTGTCGGCGTCGTCATAGGCGACATAGCCGCCCCGGGTCATGAACGGCCAGACCGCGTCCTGGGCGTATTTCACGCCGGAATAGATGTCGCAGTCGATGTGCGCCAGGCCGAAGCTTGGCTTGGTCTTGGCGATCCCCGGGAAGGTGTCCTGGAACAGACCCTTGACCACCACCAGATTGGTGAGGCCCAGCGCGTCGCGGCGAGCGACCAGGGCCTCGTAGGAGCTGTCGCCGAAATCGCCCTTGCCGTGCAGGTCGCGGGCGGCGTCGGTGGCGGGCATCCCCTCATAGGTGTCCAGGGCGTAGACCTTGGCGCCCGGCGCCACGTCGTTGAGCACCCGGGCCATGAACAGCGCATTGCCGCCGCGGTACGAGCCGAACTCGATAACGTCCTTCCCGGCCAGTCCCTCGAAGAACGAGGTCAGGATCAGGAACAGGTTCATCCGCTTGGCTTCCAGCATCACCGACCAGCCGTCGGCGGCCTCCAGGCCGGCCTGATAGAGCGGATGGTGCGCCACTAGGTCGGCGACGCCGGCGTGCATCAGGCCCCAGCCGCGTTGATAGCCGTCGCGGGCGGAGCGGCCGCCCTTGAGCGTCGCCGGAGTGTCGATCTCGGGAAGCGGAATGAGGCCCATGGCGTCTTGCTATGGGCGTGCGGGGCGCGGCGCAATCCCCGATAGCGGCGTCAGGCGGTCGCGCTGCGCAGGGCGATGCTGGCGCAGCGTTTGGCGCGCGAGGCCCGCTGCAGATCCATCAATCTCTGGTCCAGGCTGGAGGCCTGGGCCGCGCTCGGCTGGCCATAGGAGATCGGCAGGAAAGCCGCCCGTGCGGTCTCGACGCCGCCCAACGGGCGCTGCCGCGCGGCGGCCAGGGCGCGCTGGGTCCGGGCGACCTCCAGGGCGATTCCCGTGCAGGTCAGATGTCGATAGTCGGCGGCCTGGACATAGGCGGCGGTCAGGTTCGCCTTGGGCGGAGCCGCGCACGCGCCCGCCAACATCGCCAGTGCGATGGCCCCTAGCCTCATGTCGCGCCCTCCCTAAAGGGTCGTTATTGGCGCAAGCTTGCACGTTCGTGGCGCGCGCCTCAAGGGCGCGCCGCGTCGCAGGCGAGTG
Source organism: Phenylobacterium sp. (assembly GCF_030697925.1). Lineage (GTDB taxonomy): Bacteria > Pseudomonadota > Alphaproteobacteria > Caulobacterales > Caulobacteraceae > Phenylobacterium. The sequence goes on from NZ_JAUYOJ010000027.1 coordinate 28,790, forward strand.
ATCGACGCTTTCGCTCACCCGGTGTGCATTCGGCCCCATGGCCGCGCGACCCCACGTCGCGAAGATCGGCCGCCGATTGTCGTTTTCTTGGGATCGGAACGCGCCTATAGGAGGTGCTGCTCTATGCACCGCCCGGCCGAAAGGCCGGGCGCCGTCATTTTAGGAATACCGTCATGACCGACATCCTGATGCCGAAGGCGACCGCTGTCTGGCTGGTCGACAACACTTCGCTGACCTTCGAGCAGATCGCCGATTTCTGCGGCCTGCATCCGCTCGAGGTCAAGGGCATCGCCGACGGTGAGGTGGCGCGCGACATCCGCGGCGCAGACCCCATCGCCAACGGCCAGCTCAACCGCGAAGAGCTGGACGCCGCCCAGAAGAGCGACAAGTACCGCATGAAGGCCCAAAAGAGCCGTCACGCCGAGCTGCTGAAGCCGGTGAAGAAGGCTCCGCGCTACACCCCGGTGTCGCGCCGCCAGGACCGCCCCGACGCCATCGCCTGGTTCATCCGCAACCACCCGGAAGTGGCCGACAGCCAGATCGCGCGCCTGCTGGGCACCACCAAGGCCACCATCGATCAGGTGCGCAACCGCCAGCACTGGAACGCCGCCAACATCAAGCCGGTCGATCCTGTGACGCTCGGCCTCTCGACCCAGATGGAACTCGACGCGGTGGTCCGCAAAGCGGCCGACAAGAAGGCCAAGGACGACGCCAAGCGCGGCATCGTCGAGCCCGAGGGGGCGACCCTGGCCCCGGCCTCGGAAACCGGCGTGGTGGTGGAGGACGATGACCATCACGTCGCCGACCAGCCGCACTTCGACGACGACGACGGCGAGGAAGACTAGGCGGCGCAGCAGCCTTCTCCCCTTGAGGGAGAAGGACGAGCGGACCAGTCTCGCCGCAACACGGAAAACCGGGCTGTCCCGAGGTTGCTCAGACAACCCTGTCGACCGCTCCGGGGACCTGGAGGAGCGGTCGACCAGGGTCGCCTGGCGTCCGGCCCCCCGCGGACGAGGAAGAGATGGGGCGGGCGACGACCCTCGCGGGTCGTGGCCGCAAAGCCATTAGTGGGCGCGCGCGCCCAGGGCTTGAATCTCTTCCTTCAGCTTAAGCTTCTGTCGCTTAAGCTCCTGTAGTTTCACGGCGTCGGAAGCGGGCCTGCTGATCTCGTCTTGGATCGCCTTTTCCAGGGACTGGTGACGGGATCCGAGTTCGCGGATGCGGGCTTCAACGGCCATGTCGTGTCGTCTCCTGCATGAACCTAGACTCAAGAGTGAACACCCGCTGGCCTGGTCTGTCAGATCACATATGTTTGCGATCCGATATCCACCGGCGGCGCCTTGAAATCAGGCGTGGAGACCTAACGCGATGAGCAGCAGCGAACGGCCCCGCCTGGTTGTCGGCGTCTCTGGCGCTAGCGGCGCGGCCTATGGCTTGCGGGTCCTGGACGCCTGCCGCGAACTCTCGGTCGAGAGCCACCTGATCTTCTCGCGCGCCGCGGCCCTGACCCTGGCCCAGGAGACGGACCTGAGCGTCGCCGACGTCCAGGCCCGCGCCGACGTGGTCCACAAGGTGGGCGACGTGGGCGCCTCGTTGGCCTCCGGCTCCTTCCCCACGCTCGGCATGATCGTGGCCCCCTGCTCGGTGCGCACCATGAGCGAGATCGCCACCGGGGTGACGTCGTCCCTGCTGACCCGGGCCGCCGACGTGACCCTGAAGGAGCGTCGCCCCCTGGTGCTGATGGTCCGCGAAACGCCCCTGCACCTGGGGCACCTGCGCACCATGGTGCGGCTGGCCGAGATGGGCGCGGTGATCGCCCCGCCCATGCCGGCCTTCTATGCCAAGCCCACCAGCCTGGAGGAGATGGTCGACCAGTCGGTGGGCCGGGCGCTGGACCTGTTCGGCTTGTCCTGGCGGCCCGTGAAACGCTGGGGCCAGGATGTCGGGCCGCTACGCGCGGAGGAGGGCTGATGTCGCTCTGGGAGTGGACGCTGGAGGTCTATGCGCGGCCCGGCGTGCCGGAGGCGACCTTGACCCTGCAGGACCGGCACGGCCAGAACACGTCCTATCTGCTTTGGGCGATCTGGGCCGAGGGCCCGCCGGCGGAGGCCCTGTTGACCGCCGCGGCCGCGGCCAAGGCCTGGGACGCGCGCGTGCTCAAGCCCATCCGCGAGGTCCGCCGGGCGTTGAAGCCCGCCTTCCCGCCAGTGGACGACGGCGCGCGCGAGGGCCTGCGCGAGGACGTCAAGGCCGCCGAGCTGCGCGCCGAGCGGGTGTTGATGGAGACCCTGGAGACCATGGCCTCGGCCTCCAGCGGCGGGCGCCCGGCCCTGGAAAGCCTGCGCGCCGCGGCTTCCGCCTGGGGCGGAGCGGTCGACGACGAGGCCCTGGCTCGCCTGGCGCGGGCCCTTGTCTAGACGGCGGCCCAATGGGTGCGCATCATCTGAGTCGGGTGGCGAGGCGTGGCGTATGAACGACGATGATATCGATGATGCGGAGGCTCGGTTCCGCGCCTACCTGAACTCGGTGATCCAGGAGCACGCGGACCTGGACGCCGCTGTGGAGGCCCTGAGCCGCGCGCCGGTCCCGGACATGATGGTGATCGCGCGGCTCAAGCGGAAGAAGCTGCTCCTGAAGGACGAGATCTCCCGCCTGCGCAACCAGCTCACCCCGGACATCATCGCCTAGCCTCAGCCCATCTTGAAGGCGCAGACCTTGTTGCCGTCGAGGTCGCGGAAATAGGCGCCGTAGAAGGTCTCGCCCCGCAGGCCGGGCGGTCCGTCGCAGGTCGCGCCCTGGGCCAGGGCCGCGGCGTGGACGGCGTCGACCATCTCGCGGGACTCCGCGGCGAGCGCCACCATCGTGCCGTTGCCGGGTGTGGCGGTCTGCTTGTCATAGGGTTCGCACAGCGCCAGGCCGCCCGCGCCGAATTTCCCGTAGAACAGGATGCGGCCCCCGTCGTAGCCGCGCCGGACGCCCATCGGCGCCAGCACGGCGTCATAGAAGGTCTTGGCCTTCTCCAGGTCGTTGCTGCCGATGGTGGTGTAGCCGATCATGGTCGTTCTCCCTTTGTGGAACGACCTTAACCGCCTGACGCGCGCGTCAGGAAAGCGGAATCGACTATCGCGGCGCCTGACGGGGTTCGATGATTCCGCGCCGCTCGCGCTTGCGGATGAACATGGCCGCGTCGGCCTCGGCCACCAGCTCCTCGGGCTCGATTTCCGAGGAGATCTCGCGCACGCCGTAGGAGATGTGCAGCGGCGCCGACCAGTCGCCAAACTGGATGGGTGATCCCTCGATGGCGTCGGCCAGGGCCTGGGCCTTGGCCTCGGCCGTCGGCTTGTCGGCCTGGACCAGGATCACCGCGAACTCATCGCCGCCCATGCGGCCCACGATGTCGCTCTCGCGCACATGGGCCAGCAGGCGTTCGGCCACCGCGCGCAGGGCCGCGTCGCCGGCGCCGTGGCCGAAGCGGTCGTTGACGTGCTTGAAGCCGTCCAGGTCGAAATAGACCACGCTGGCGGGCGAGCCGTAGCGCTGGGAAAAGGTGCGGATGCGCGACAGCTCGCGCACGAAGGCCCGGCGGTTGAGCAGCGGGGTGAGCGGGTCGCGGTCGGCCAGGTCCTCGACCTCGGCCAATTTCGCCTTCAGGCGGGTGACTTCGCCGCGCAGCTCATCGATCTCGGTCAACAAGGTCTTCACCGCCCCCTGGACGGCGGGCGTCAGGTCGCCCTCAGCCAGGCCCAGGAAGGCGGTCTTGTCGGTGGGGCCTGTCGCTGTCGCTGTCGCAGTCGCCTGGGCGCCGGCGTGCACCAGCGCGCGCTTGCGGATGGCAGAGAAGGATTCGGAGCGGGCGCCGGTGATCTTCATGGGGCTTTCATCGAACGAGAATCGCTGAAGTCCTAGCGAGTTAAGAATCCTGAACGTCCTTGGTTGCGGGCGCAAGACCGGCGCCTATACTCCGCGCCTTTCCGCCGCAGGAGCATGTTCCGCCGAAGTGGACGCCGGTTCGGCGCAGAACATGCTCCCGCTAAATATCGAGACGCCATTTCCGTTCGGAAATGGCGGTGAGGGGCAAACCACCAATGAGCGCAACGACCGCGCCGGTCGCCATCATCATGGGCAGCCGGTCCGACTGGCCCACCATGAAGGGCGCCGCCGAGAGCCTCGACGCCCTGGGCGTGGCCTATGAGGCCAAGGTGGTCTCCGCCCACCGCACGCCGGAGCGCATGTACGCCTTCGCCAAGGGGGCCAAGGCGGCGGGCTTCAAGGTGATTATCGCCGGGGCCGGCGGCGCGGCGCACCTGCCGGGCATGACCGCCTCGATGACCGAACTGCCGGTGCTGGGCGTTCCGGTGGAATCCAAGGCCCTGAAGGGCATGGATAGCCTGCTCTCCATCGTCCAGATGCCGGCCGGCATCGCAGTCGCGACCCTGGCCATCGGCGAGGCCGGGGCGCGGAACGCCGGCCTGCTGGCCGCCCAGATCCTGGCGCTTTCGGATCCGGCGCTGGCCGAGCGGCTCACCGCCTATCGCGCCCGCCACACCGCCAGCGTCGCCGAAACCGTCGAGGACGCCTGAGCATGACCGCCACCCTGCCGCTGCCCCCGGGATCGACGCTCGGCATCCTGGGCGGCGGACAGCTCGGCCGGATGCTGGCCCAGGCGGCCGCCAGGCTGGGCTTCGACGTGGCGATCCTTGAGCGCGAGACCGACGCCCCCGCCGGCCGCGTCGCCGCCCACGCCATTGTCGGCGCCTATGACGATCCCGCCGCGCTGCGGGCGCTCGCCGAGCTGTCCGATGTGGTCACCTTCGAGTTCGAGAACGTCCCCGCCGCCTCGGTCCAGGCCCTGACGGACCTGGGCGCCGAGGTCGCGCCGGGCGCCCAGGCCCTGGCCGTCGCCCAGGACCGGGTGGACGAGAAGATCTTCCTCAACGCCAGGGGCGTGGCTACGGTCGCCTTCGCCGCCGCCGACAGCGCCGAGACCAGCGTAGAGGCGGCCGGGCGGATCGGCTGCCCCTGCCTGATGAAGACGCGGCGCGAGGGCTATGACGGCAAGGGCCAGGTCTGGGTCGAACACGCCGCCGGCGCCGCCGTGGCCTTCGAGGCCCTGGGCGGCCGCCCGGTGATCCTGGAGGCTCCTGCCGATTTCGTGCGCGAGCTCTCGATCATCGCCGCCCGCGGCCGCGACGGCGGGATCGCCGTCTATCCGCTGTCGGAAAACCATCACGAAAAGGGCGTCCTGCGCCGCAGCGTGGCCCCGGCCCGCGTCAGCGAGACCGCCGCCGCCCAGGCCGAGCGGATCGCCGCCAAGGTGCTGACGGGCCTCGACTATGTGGGTGTCATCGGCATCGAGCTGTTCGAGCTGAAGGACGGCTCGCTGCTGGTCAACGAGATCGCGCCCCGCGTCCACAACACCGGCCACTGGACCCAGGACGGCTGCGAGGTCGACCAGTTCGAGCAGCATATCCGCGCGGTCGCCGGCTGGCCGCTAGGCCCCACGGCGGCCCGCGCCCAGGTGGAGATGCTGAACCTGCTGGGCGACGAGGTCCACGGCTGGGCGAAGTACGCCGCCGAACCCGAGACCCGCGTCCATCTCTACGGCAAGCGCCAAGCCAAGCCCGGCCGCAAGATGGGTCATGTGAACCGGCTGAAGGCCCTGCCGTAGCCATTTCCCTCCCCACAAGGAGGAGGGATGGCAGCCCTAGGCTTCGTTGGGGATGGCCGAGAGGGCCTCTTCCAGCTCCAGGAAGCTCGGCTGAGCGCCGGAGGGGACGCTGCCGCGGCCGATCTCGACGGAGATCTGGGCCGCGTTGCCGTGCAGGTGGGCCACAAGCACCGATTGGATGATCTTGTAGAAGGAGCCTTCCTCCTCGATCACTTCCTTCAGGCGCACGGCCATGGGGCCGACCAGGCCATAGGCCAGGAACACGCCCAGAAAGGTGCCGACGAGGGCCGAGCCGATCATCTCGCCCAGCACTTCCGGCGGCTCGGTGATCGCGCCCATGGTCTTGATGACGCCGAGCACGGCGGCGACGATGCCCAGGGCGGGCAGGGCGTCGGCCAGGTTGGTCAGCGCGCCGGCCGGGCCGAGCGCCTCGTGATGGTGCTTCTCGAGCTGCTTTTCCATGGCGTCCTCGACCTGGTGCGGGTCCTCGAGGTTCATGGTCATCATGCGCAGCGTGTCGCAGATGAAGTCGACGGCGAAGTGGTCCTTCATCACGCGCGGGAAGCGCGAGAAGATCGAGGAGTCCTTCGGGTTCTCGATGTGGCTTTCCAGGGCGATGACGCCCTTGGACTTCATGGTCTTGGTCAGCAGGAACAGCAGCGACAGCAGGTCGCGATAGTCGCTGGCCTTCCACTTGGGCCCGGCGAACACCTTGCCGAAGCCGCTCATGGTGCCCTTGATGACCGGCATGGAGTTGGAGATCAGGAAGGCGGCCACGCCGGCGCCGCCGATGGCCATCATTTCGTGGGGCAGGGCGTGCAGGATGACGCCCATATTGCCGCCGGAGATGATGTAGCTGCCGAACACCAGGCCGAACAGCAACACGATGCCGATAATCTGAAACATGGCGGTGGTCGGTCCCCGGGGTGTTGGCCGGGAGCATCACCATTAATGCTTAATGTCGCGTGAGCATTTCGGTGTTTGCGCAAGGGATCGGCGCGCCTTAACAGCGCAGCATGCCTAAGCCAGCTTCCGCCATGGACGGCCTGCCGAAGGGTTCCTTCGCGATCATTTTCGGGGTCTCGCTGGTGACCGCCATGGGCAATACCGGGATGATCTCGGTGCTGCCGGCCATCGGCCGCTCGATCGGCATTCCCGATCCGATGGTGGCGGCGATCTTCTCGCTCTCGGCCCTGTTGTGGGCGTTTTCCTCACCGTGGTGGGCCAGGGCCTCGGACAAACACGGCCGCAAGCCGCTGATGCTGATCGGCCTGACCGGCTTCATGATGTCGATGATCGCCTGCGGCCTGGTGGTCGCCGCGGGCCTCTATCACCTGACGACGCCCATGGTGATCTTCGTCTTCTTCCTGTTCGCGCGGGCCCTGTTCGGTTTGTTCGGCGCGGCCTCGAACCCCGCCACCCAGGCCTATCTGGCCGAGCACACCCCGCCGGAGAAGCGCACCCAGGCCATGTCCAGCCTGGCCGGCGCCTTCGGCCTGGGCACGGTCATCGGGCCGTTCGTCGCACCGCTGTTCGTGCTGCCGTTCAAGGGTGGCCTGGCAGGCCCGCTGTTCGGTTTCGCGGTCATCGCCGGGATCATGTTGTTCATCGTCTGGAAGAAGCTGCCCGAGAGCCAGAACATGCCCGTCGCCCCGGTGAAGGCGCCTCCGGTCAAGGGCGTGGTTGCGGTGAAGGAAAAGCCCATGTGGCGCGATCCGCGCGTCACACCCTTCCTGATCTATGGCTTCATCGTCGCCGTCTGCCAGACCGCCCAGGGCCAAACCCTCGGCTTCTTGATCATCGACCAGCTCGACCTCTCGCCGATGAAGGCCCAGGGCTTCATCGCCATCGCCATGATGTTCGGCGCGGTGGCCGGCCTGCTCGCCCAATGGGGCATCATCCGCATGTTCGAGATGACCCCGCGCCAGCTCTTGCGCTGGGGCGTGGGCGTCGCCGCCGTCGGCAATGTCATCGTGGCTTTCCAGCCGACCTATGCCGCGGTTGTGGCGGGCTACGCCATCTCCAGCCTGGGGTTCGGCTTGGCGCGGCCGGGCTTCACGGCGGGCTCCTCGCTAGCGGTCGACATGCACGAACAGGCCCGGGTCGCCGGCGCCGTGGCCGCGGTCAACGGGGTCAATGTGGTGCTGGCCCCGGCCTTCGTCTGGCTCTACCAGGCCGTGGCCCCGGCGCCCTTCGTGCTGTGCGCGGTGCTCATGCTGGCCATGCTGGTCTACGCCTTCCGGAACCCCCAACTGCGCAACGCCGCGCCGTCGCCCACCACCCGCGCCGACGCCGCCAAGGCGACGCTGGAAAAGGGCGACGAAGGCGGGGGGTAATAGATCCTCCCCCGCGCGCAGCGCGGTTTGGGGAGCAACCGTAGTTAGGCTGGCGCATGTCTCCAGTCTGTGTTGTCGCGGATCATGGCGTTGAGGGTGACGAGGAGCCGTCGCATGCAGGCGGTGAGGGCGAGCTTTGTGGGCTTTCCGGCCTGGACCAAGCGCTGGAAGACCGGGCGTGGCCCGAGCTTGGCGCGGAGCGAGGCGACGGCGGCCATGTAGAGGGCCTGGCGGGGTCTGGCTCGGCCGCCGGAGCAGACGGCTCTGCCGGTCCAGGCTCCGCTTTTGCGGATGAAGGGGGCCAGACCTGCGAGCTTGGCGATGGCCTTGCCGCCGACGCGTCCCAGCTCGGGCATGTGGGCGACCAGCTCAGCGGCCACCAGCGGTCCGACGCCTGGCGCGGTCTGCAGTCGGGTCCAGATGGCCTTGAGGTCCGGGTTGTCGCGCAGCTGGGCGAGCGCCTGGCGGGTGAGCTCGCGGGCCTCCATGGCCGCCGCCGCGGCCAGCCCCTCCAGCGCCGCGCGCGCGGGGGCGTGGTCCAGCGCCTGGGCCTGGGCCGTCAGCTGCCGGGCGACCCGGCCCGCGGCCTGACGCGCCGCCAGCAGGTCCTTCAGACGCTGGCGCTCATCGTCCAGCTCCACAGGCCGGCCCTGGGTCTGGGCCACGAAGCGGGCGATCAGCGCCGCATCGATGGCGTCGGTCTTGGCTGGGGCGCCCAAGGCCCGGGCCAACGCCCGCACCCGCGCCGGATCGGCCCAGCGCACCTCCAGTCCGGCTTCGATCAGCGCCCGCACCAGGCCCCGCTCGTAGCCCCCGGAAGGCTCCACCCCCACCACGACCGGGCGCTCCAGCGCCCCAAGGCGGGCGATCAGCGTCCGCCAGCCGGCCGCACTGTTGCTCGCCCGCCAGGTCTTCGGCTGACCCAGCACGCTGACATCCAGCATCGTCTTGGCGACATCCACGCCCACATGGGCGATCTCTTGTGACATCATCCTCGCGCCCCATCCTCGTAGGTGCGGGCTCTGGGCCCAGGCAACCGTTCGGGTTCAGAAGGACGCCCCGCCGGACCCAAGCTCCCCCACGGGCTGTGAACCTAGGTGGCGACGGTCTCGACGGTGCGGCGGCCGGCCGCTGGCGTGATGAGCGCCTCGGCCGGCCGCTCTGCAAATCTAGCGCAAGCCAAATACACGAGGTGGATCG
>NZ_JAUYOJ010000032.1 GCF_030697925.1 Phenylobacterium sp.
GAGTCGGTCGACGGCGTCTCCCTGAGTCGTGGTTCCAACCCCGATCAGGGAACTGACCATGACCCAAGTCACCTACGAACTCCCCACCGCCAACGGCGCCTTCCGCCAGGCCCGCATCGCCTTCATCCAGGCGGGCTGGCACGCCGAGATCGTCGACAACGCCTATCAGGGCTTCATCGCCGAGATCGGCCAGCTCGGCTTCACAGAACAGTCCATCGACCGCTTCGAGACCCCCGGCGTCTTCGAGATCCCACTGCACGCCCAGACCTTGGCCAAGACCGGCCGCTACGCCGCCATCGTGGCCGCCGGCTTCGTGGTCAATGGCGGCATCTATCGCCACGACTTCGTCTCCCAGACGGTGATCTCGGGCCTGATGCAGGTGCAGCTCGCCACCGAGGTGCCGGTGTTCTCCGTGGTGCTGACTCCGCACCATTTCCATGAGCACGAGGAGCATCGCGCCTTCTTCCACGACCACTTCCTGGTCAAGGGGGCGGAGGCGGCCCAGGCCTGCGCCAAGACCCTGCACAGCCTCGCCCGGCTGGCGGCGGCGGCGTGAGGCGGGGGATGATGCACGAGACCCTCGCCGTCCCGCCCGGCTTTGCGCGGCACTTCCGCCAGAGCCCGCTCACCGATCCCTGGGAGCCGCTCTACAGCCGCAAGACGGAGGACGCGGTGATCCTGGGCCTCGTGGCCGAGGCGGCCCACACCAACAGCCGCGGCTTCGTCCACGGCGGGCTGATCAGCGCCTTGGCCGACAACGCCATGGGCCTGTCCTGCGCGCGGCGCCTTGGCGACAGCGCCAGCCTGGTGACCGTGAACCTGACCCTGGACTTCCTGGGGACGGCGCGGATCGGCCAGTGGCTGGAGTTCTCCACGGTGTTCGTCAGGCCCGGGGGGACCCTGTCCTTCACCCAGGCCTTCGTCATCGCCGACGGCGAGCCCTGCGCCCGGGCCAACGCCGTGTTCCGAGTGATCAAGAAAGCCGCCTAGCCTAGCTGGAGCTCTTCCTCGACGCCGACGGCGTCGAGGAAGTCGCGGTCGTGGCTGACCAGCAGCAGGGCCCCGTCATAACCCCGCAGCGCGGCCTCCATGGCGGCGACGGAGTCCAGGTCCAGATGGTTGGTCGGCTCGTCCAGGATCAGCAGCTGCGGCGGATGTTCCGACATCAGCACGCAGGCCAGGGCCGCGCGCAGGCGCTCGCCGCCGCTCAGCGAGGCGACGGTCTTGGCCGCCGCTACGTTACGGAACAGGAACCGGGCCAGGGCCGCCCGGGCCGCATTGTCGCTGGCCTCCGGGTTCAGACGCAGGAAGGCGTCCACCAAGGTTTCGTCGTCGGCCAGCAGCTCGGTACGTTGGTCCAGCAGGGCCGCACGGACCCCGGCCGTGACCTTGCCTCGCGTGGGGGCGAGGTCGCCGACCGCCAGCCTGATCAGGGTGCTCTTGCCCGAACCGTTCGGGCCGGTGATCGCCAGCCGCCGCGGGCCGGTCATCCGGAACGAGACGCCGGACAGCAGCGGCGGCGCGCCGGGCCAGGCGAGACCGACATCCTCGAAGGCGAGCACGGCCTTGCCGGCGGCCAGCCCCGAGGGCGGCAGATCGAAGGCCAGCCGGCGCACGCGCTCCACGCGGCCCTGGGCCTCGACGAGGTCGGCCCCGGCCTCGGCGGCCTGGCGCTGGGCCAGCAGGTTGGCGCGCCCGCCGGAGTTCTCCGCGCGTTCCTTCCTGGCGCCGAGCAGGACCTTCGGGGCGTCGCCCTTGGCCGCATCGCGGCGGCCGGCGGCGTCGCGGCGGGCCTTCTTCTCGCGGGCCTCCCGGGCGTCGCGCCCGACCCGCGCCAAGGTCTGCTCGGCCTCGGCCAGCTCGCGGGCGGCGGCGGCCTCCTCCTCGGCCTTGCGCAGGGCGTAGACGTCGTAGTTCCCGCCATGGACCTTGGCCCCCAGGCTGGTCAGCTCGACGATCCGATCCATCTGGCGCAGCAGGCCGCGGTCGTGGCTGACCACGACGGCCCCGCCCTTCCATCCGGCCAGGACCTGGGCGACCAGCGCGCGCGCCTCGGCGTCCAGATTGTTGGTGGGTTCGTCCAGCAGCAGCAGGTCAGGCTCCGACGCCAGCAGGCCCGCCAGGGCGGCGCGGGTCGCCTGGCCGCCGCTCAGGGTGGCCGTCGGCCGTCGCGGATCGAGCCCCGCCAGGCCCACCTGGGCGAAGGCGGCGTCCAGCCGCGCCTCCAGGGTCCAGTCGGCCTCGGCGAAGTCGCCTTCGGTCCCGGCCCCCGACTCGATGCGGGCCAGTCGCGCCAGGGGCTCGGCCAGCTCCAGAACGTCGGCGACGCTGGCGCCTAGCGGCGGCGCCACGGCCTGGCGCAGGACGCCGATCCGGCCTCGCACGCCCACCGATCCCGAGGCCGGAACGAGTTCGCCCAGCATCAGGCCGACCAGGCTGGTCTTGCCGACTCCGTTGCGTCCCACGAGGCCGGTGCGTTCGGCCCCGAAGGCGAGGGTCAGGTTGTCGAAGAGGGTGCGGCCGTCAGGTGTCTTGTAGGAGAGGCCGTCGAACGTGACGAAGCTGGGCATGGTCGACCTTGGATAGGAGAGCGTTCGGGACGAAGCGGGTGTCTCGTGCGCGTTCCATGGTCGGGGCCTCCTTCAGCGGTCGGGCGGATATAGGCCGTCGGTCGGGCCTTCGCAATTCGCGGTTTTCGGACATGACTTCGCGTCGAGCCTTGCGGCGATCCGCGCCGAGACCGATTTGAAAGCAAGAGGCGGAGTTCGCCGCCGCTCCACGGGGCCTATCCCATCGAAGACACGATCGATGGAGCAACCAAGATGCAGATCGCAACCGACGAAGGCCGCTGGGCCGCCGTGCTCGCCAAGGACCACGCCGCAGACGACCTGTTCTTCTATTCCGTGCGCACGACCGGGGTCTATTGCAGGCCCTCCTGCGCGGCCCGTCCGGCCCGGCGCGAGAACGTGGCCTTCCACCTGAGCACCGCCGAGGCCAAGGCCGCGGGTTTTCGCCCCTGCAAGCGCTGCCGCCCCAACGAGCCGCCGATGGCCGAGCGCCACGCGGCCATGGTCGGCGAAGCCTGCCGCGCCATCGAGGCCGCCGAGGAGGTTCCCAGCCTGGCGACCCTGTCGGGCCTGGCCGGTATGAGCCCCTACCACTTCCACCGGGTGTTCAAGTCGATCACCGGGGTCACCCCAAAGGCCTATGCCGAAAGCCACCGCACCCGGAAGGTGCGCGAGGCGCTCACCTCCGGCGGCACGGTGACCGAGGCCATCTACGACGCCGGGTTCAACTCAGGCGGCCGATTCTACGCCAAGTCGGCCCAGGTGCTGGGCATGACCCCCACGCGCTTCCGTGCAGGGGGCGAGACGGCGACGATCAGGTTCGCGATCGGCGAGTGCTCGCTGGGCGCTATCCTGGTGGCGGCGACAGAGGTGGGGATCTGCTCGATCCTGCTGGGCGACGATCCCGAAGCCCTGGTCCGGGACCTGCAGGACCGCTTCGATCGGGCGACCCTGGTCGGGGCCGATCCCGAATTCGAGGCCCTGGTGGCCAAGGTGGTGGGCTTCGTGGAACAGCCGGGCCTGGGTCTCGACCTGCCGCTGGACGTGCGCGGCACCGCCTTCCAGCAGCGCGTTTGGCAGGCCCTGCGCGACATCCCGGCTGGCGAGACCGCGGGCTATCTGGATATCGCCACCAAGATCGGGGCGCCCAAGGCGGTCCGCGCCGTGGCCCAGGCGTGCGCCGCCAACCATATCGCCGTGGCCATTCCCTGCCACCGGGTGGTGCGCACCGATGGGGCGCTCTCCGGCTATCGCTGGGGCGTGGAGCGCAAGCGGGCCCTGCTGGACCGCGAGGCCGCGGCATGAGCGCCCTGGCCATCGCCCCACGCTCGGTGGAGGCCCGCGTCGACGCCCTCGACTGGCCGGCCGCCTTCGCCAGCCTGGACGCCCAGGGCAGCGCCGTCTTGCCGGGCCTGCTGAGCCCCGAGGAATGCCGCGCCGCGGCCGCCCTCTACGGGAATGAAGCCGGGTTCCGCAGCCGGGTGGTCATGGGCCGCCACGGGTTCGGACGAGGCGAGTACCGCTACTTCGCCTATCCCCTGCCCGACCTGGTGGCCGACCTGCGCGCGGCGCTCTACCCGCAACTCGTGGACATCGCCAATCGCTGGAACGCCCAGATGGGGATCGCCGTCCGCTATCCCGACGACCATGCCGCGTTCCTGGAACGCTGCCACGCCGCGGGCCAGACGCGGCCCACGCCCCTACTGCTGCAGTACCAGGCCGGCGACTACAACTGCCTGCACCAGGACCTATACGGGGAACACGTCTTCCCGCTGCAGGTCGCGGTCCTGCTGTCGGAGCCCGGCGTCGACTTCACCGGCGGCGAGTTCGTCCTCACCGAGCAGCGGCCGCGCATGCAGTCGCGCGTCGAGGTCGCGCCCCTGCGCCAGGGCGACGCCCTGGTCTTCGCCGTCCACCACCGGCCGGTCCAGGGGACCCGCGGCAGCTATCGGGTCAATCTGCGCCACGGGGTCAGCCAGGTGCGCAGCGGCCATCGTCACACCCTGGGCGTGATTTTCCACGACGCGATCTGACGCCAGCCTTTCGAATGCGGCCGCAACGAACGGAGCGCCAGGCGTCCACGGCGCGGCTACCCATGACTTCGCAATCTCTGATGGAGACGAAAATGTCCTATGTCGTCAGCGGCCTGCCGCTCGAAACCTTCCGGCCGCTGTTTGGGCTGACCGACGCCGAACTTGCCGAGCGCGGCGTAGTCCGCCGCATCGCCGACGCCAAGCCCGGCTATCCCTGCCGGATCACCCTGGCCGACGCCGAGCCCGGCGACAGCCTGCTGCTGATGAACTTCGAGAGCCACAGCGTCGAAACCCCGTATCGAAGCGCCTATGCGATTTTCGTCAACGAAACCGCGCGGGCGACCTCGCGGCTGGTGGACGAGCTGCCGCCGGTGTTCAACGGCCGGCCTATCGCGCTGCGGATTTTCGACGCCGACGGCATGTTGATCGGCGCGGACCTGGCGCGCGACGAGGCGCTCGACCCGGCCATCCGGCGGGCGTTCGACAATCCTGCGGCGGCGTATCTGCACGCCCACAACGCCGCGCACGGCTGTTTCGCCGCCCGCATCGATCGGAGCTGAACCTTGCGCCGGCCTGGCGGAACCCTGCACTGTGGCGCCTTCAATCCATGGAGGTGGTGACTTGCGCAAGTTCGGTGTTCCCCTGGCCCTGGCAGCCGCGCTCGCCGCGGCGCCCGCGTTCGCCGCCCCCGTCAGCGCCGCCACCAAGGTCCTGCATGAGAACCTCATCGTGCTGGACACCCATTTCGACACGCCGGCCAACGCCGCGGTTCCGGGCTTCGACATCCGCGCCCGGCACACGACCGCCGACGGCAGCCAGGTGGACTATCCGCGCATGGTCGAGGGCGGGGTCGACGGCGGCTTCTTCGTGATCTTCACGCCCCAGGGCGCGCGGGGCGTGGCCGGAAACGCCGCGGCCCGCGACCACGGCCTGCTGCGCGCGGCGGTGATCCGCGAGATGGTGGCCAAGAACGGCGACCTCTTCACCCTGGCCACCAAGGCCGAAGAGGCCCAGGCCATCTCCAAGGCGGGCAAGCGCTTCGTCTATATGAGCATCGAGAACTCCTCGCCGGTGGCCGGCGACCTCTCGCTGATGAAGACCTTCTACGCCCTGGGCGTGCGGATGATGGGCCCGATCCACGTGCTCAACAACGACCTGGGCGACAGCGCGACCGATCCCAAGGGCCCCGAGTTCAACGGCCTCTCGCCCCTGGGCAAGCAGTTCGTGGCCGAGGCCAACCGCCTGGGCGTGCTGATTGACGCCAGCCATGCCTCCGACCTGGCCCTTGACCAGATCCTCGAGCTCTCGAAGGCCCCGATCATCCTCAGCCACACCGGCGCCAAGGCGGTCTACAACCATCCGCGCAATATCGACGACGATCGGCTCCGCGCCTTGGCCGCCAAGGGCGGGGTGATCCAGATCAACGCCTTCAGCGGCTACATGATCGACGTTCCGAAGAACCCCGAGCGCGACGCCGCCCTGGCCGAGCTGACCAAGACCTTTGGGTTCCCGCGCGACGTGCCCGCCGACAAGCGCGAGGCCTATAGGGCCGCCCGCGCCGCCATCGACGCCAAATATCCCCTGCCGCGCGCCAGCATCGACCATCTGGTGGCGCACATCCAGCACGCCGCGAAGGTGGCCGGTAAGGACCATATCGGCCTCTCCGGGGACTTCGACGGCGGCGGCGGCGTCGAGGGCTTCAACGACGTGACCGACTTCCCGGCCCTGACTGAACGCCTGGTCAAGGCCGGCTTCAGCAAGGACGACCTGGCCAAGTTCTGGGGCGGCAATGCGCTGCGCGTGCTCAATGAGGCCGACCGCCTGAAGGGCCAGTAGCCGCGCAGCCCCTCTTCCCGGTTTCGTGAGAGGCACGCGGCACGGCTTTGTCGGGTGTCGGATGACCCAAGCCGACCGCGCGCGCCCACTGGCGAGACCTAGTCGCCGCCCCGCGCGCCCGCGCGCGCGAACAACAGGTCCGACCAGCGCCAACTGTCCGATCCGACCACCAGGCGCGCGGAGCCAGGCTCGTCGCGCAGGGTGATCAGCACCAGGCCCCGCACCCGTTCGGACCGGCAGGCCGGCGGCGCGAATCCGACCTCCCACATGATCACCTCCCGGACGGCGGCGAGCCCGCCCCCCTCCTGGCTGGGATGCCGCACCCAGTCGCCGTTCCAAACCATGATCGGCCGGCCGCCATGGGCCTTGGCGACGGCGGCCTGGACCATGGCGTCCTTGCGCAGGGCGGCCTGCAGTCGCCGCAGCATGTTGCAGTCACCGCCCCCGGACGGGGCGCCCGAGCCCGCGGTCGCCGCCCCGGCCAGCTGCGCGTCGCTCACCTCGAACCCCTTGTCCACGCTCGGGGCGTTTGCCGCCGGCAGGGGCGCGATCGTGCGGGGCGCGGGGGTTTGCCGGAATGCGGTGCGCTTGGGCGGGGATTTGGCCGGGGCCGGCGGCTCGGGCGTTGGGGCCGGCGCCGGGGGCGTCACGTCCTCCTTCGGAAGGGGAAGCTCGACCTTGGGCGGCGGCGGGGGCGTGAAAAGTTCCACGGTGATAGGTTCGGGATCAGGCGCCGTGGGCGCCGGCGGCTCGGGCGAGAACACCGTCAGCACGATCGCGAGGTGTAGCGCGATGCTGAACGCCACCACGATCGCATGACGTCGCTTCCTAAAGCGCTGGCGCGTTCGCGTCTCCAGGTCCCACAGGCCCTGGCGCATCGAATCCGCGGCCGGTTCCTGGCCGGGGTCGCTCATGCGGCTGCTCCGGCGCCGTCACTCCAGGCGGGGTGCGCGCCTATCCGGGTTCGCCTGATCATGCGGGCTCCAAATGTCGTCGCCGCCCCTAGATCACGCCCAGGCGCCCGGATCGTGGCGGGGCGCCTAGGCCAGGACGATCAGCACCACCCGGCGATTGGCCTGCCGGCCGGCCCGGTCGGTATTGGGCGCCACCGGCGCGTCGGCGCCGTAGGAGATGGTCCCGATCCGGTTGAGCGCGACGCCCTGCTGGTTCAGATAGCGGCGCACCGACTCGGCCCGCTGCTCGCCCAGGCGATAGTTGCCTTCGGGCGAACCGGTGGAGTCCGTGTGACCCTGCACCTCGATATAGACGTTGCGGTTTTCGCCCTTCAGCTTGGCGACGAAGGCATCGAGCCGCGCCATGGCCTCGGGCGAGAGCGTCGCCTTGGACACCTCGAACTTCATGCTGTCGTCGGACAGCACTTCGGAATAGACGAACTTGCCCTCCGCCAGCTTGCCCGCCGCGGTGGCGCGCTCCAGCGCCTCGCGGCTGGTCCGGTCCAGGCCGACCAGTCGCGCCTCGTGACCCGCGACCTTGCCGTCGATGAGGCCGACCTGCGTATTGACGTACTCCTTGGTGGAGCAGCCGCCCAGGCTCACAACGCCCAACAACGCCGCCGCCGCGACCGCCAACTTCGACGTATGCCAGTTCATGAAAGTCCCTCCGCCTCGGTTCGTCCGAACCGCCGTCAACCTTTTCAATGGCCGAGTCCATCGGGTTCGAAAAGGACGGATTGCAGGCGCGGCCTGACCGTGACGCAGGGCCGAGCCGCCCGCTGACGCGGGGGCTCAACCTCAACGCGCACAAGGCCTAGGACAGGACGATCAGCACCACCCGGCGGTTGGCCTGACGGCCGGCCCGGTCGGTGTTCGGAGCCACCGGCGCCTCGGCGCCGTAGGAGATGGTCCCGATGCGGTTCAAGGCGACGCCCTTCTGGCTGAGATAGCGGCGCACCGCTTCGGCGCGCTGCTCGCCCAGCCGATAGGCGGCGGTGCTCTTGGCCTCCGAGGCGTCGGTGTGGCCCTGGATCTCCACATAGACGTTGCGGTTTTCGCTGATCAGCTTGCCGGCCAGGGCGTCGAGCCGTGCTTGGGCCTCGGGCGTCAGGGTCGCCTTGGCCGCCGGGAACTTCAGGCTGTCGTCGGACAACACCTGCGAATAGGCGAACTTGCCTTCCGCCAGCTTGCCGGCGGCGTCCGCCCGCTGCAGGGCCTCACGCGCCGTGGCGTCCACGCCCGAAATCCTCGCGTCGTGCGCGACGACCTTGGCGTCGACGGCGCCGACCTGCGTATTGACGTACTCCTTGGTGGCGCAGCCGCTCAGGCTCACCGCCCCGAACATCATCGCTCCCGCGATCACCATCTTCGACGCATGCTGGATCATTGTCGGTCTCTCCGAGGCGGTCCGTGTGACCGCGGTGAGGCTTAAACGCAGATCATCGCATCTGGTTCGAAGCTGCGACGCGCCGCCGCAGTCAAGCTGTTCGACAAGGAGGGCTTGCCTGCCCTAGGTGTTATAGTTAGATATAACACCAGTTCAGTGTTTGGCTGAGGCCGGGGGGCCCCATGCGCCAGTCTCGGACGAGGCCCTTCGGAACAGACGATGGATCCAGAGTGGAACGACAGTCAGCCGATCTACCGCCAGATTCGCGACCGGGTCGTCGCCATGATCCTCGACAGCCTGCTCAAGGAGGGCGACCCCCTGCCGTCTGTCCGCAATGTCGCGACCGACTCGCGGGTCAATCCGCTGACCGTGCTGAAGGCCTATCAGCAGCTGGTCGACGAGGAGCTGGTCGAGAAGCGGCGCGGCCTGGGCATGTTCGTCAGGCCTGGCGCGAGGGACCTGCTGCTGCAGGCCGAGCGCCGCAAGTTCCTGGCCGATCAGTGGCCCGAGATCCACGCGACCATTCAGCGACTGGGGCTCGCCGAGGATCTGCTGGGCGGACCCAAGGCTCGCCGCCCCTCCACCCCGCGCGGAAAGGGCTGACCCCATGGCCTGCATAGAGGCCCGCGGCCTGCGCAAGGCCTATGGCAAGACCATCGCCCTTGACGGCGTCGACCTGCGCGTCGAGGCCGGGCGCATTCTCGGCCTCATCGGTCCCAACGGCGCCGGCAAGAGCACCGCGCTCCAGGCGATCCTGGGCCTGACGGCCTATCAGGGCGACCTCAGGGTGCTTGGTCGCGACCCCTGGAACGAGCGCGGCCAGCTCATGGCCGACATCTGCTTCATCGCCGACGTCGCCGTCCTGCCTCGCTGGCTGCGCGTCTCCCAGGCCCTGGACTACATGGCCGGCGTCCATCCGCGCTTCGACCGCGCCAAGGCCGAGGGTTTCCTGGCGAGGACGACGATCAAGTCCGCCAGCAAGGTGCGGGAGCTCTCCAAGGGCATGGTCGCCCAGCTGCATCTGGCGCTGGTGATGGCGGTCGACGCCAAGCTGCTGGTGCTGGACGAACCGACGCTCGGCCTGGACCTACTCTATCGCAAGTCGTTCTACGACTCGCTGCTGAACGATTATTTCGACCACAAACGCACCATCGTGGTCTCCACCCACCAGGTGGAGGAGATTCAGCACATCCTCACCGACGTCGTGTTCCTGGATCGGGGCCGCGTGGCGCTGGACTGCAGCATGGAAGATTTCGAGGCCCGTTATCGCGAGGTTCTGGCGGGTCCCGAACAACTCGCCGCGGCGCGGGCGCTGGGACCGATCCACGAACGCCAGCTGTTCGGCCGCGGCATCCTGATCTTCGACGGGGTCGCGCACGACCGGCTCGCGCCGCTCGGCGAAGTGCGCACCCCCAGCCTCGCCGACCTGTTCGTCGCGGTGATGGAGCCCAGGATCGCCGCCGGGTCGCAGGAGCGCGCGGCATGAGCGCCGAACCCGCCGAGAGCCCGGTCGCGCCGCGGAAGGTCCGCCCCTTCTACTGGTCGGTGCGGCGCGAGCTCTGGGAGAACCGCTCGATCTACCTGGCGCCCGCCGCCATCGCCGCCGTGGTGCTGTTCGGCTTCCTGGTCAGCACGTTCCGCCTGGCGCGCAGTCTGCGCGCCGCCATGGCGGGCGTCGAGCGCGACGGCCTGATGATGCCCTACGCCGCCACCGCCTTCGTGGTCCTGGCGACCTCGATGATCGTGGCGGTGTTCTACAGCTTGGGCGCGCTACAGGGCGAACGCCGCGACCGCAGCATCCTGTTCTGGAAGTCGCTACCGGTCTCCGACGCCGTCACCGTGCTCTCGAAGGCCAGCATCCCCCTCCTCGTCCTGCCCGTCATCGCCTTCGCCGTGATCGTCGGCGCGAACCTGATCATGCTGATCTGGAGCACCATCGTCGCGCTCCTGAACGGCTTCGATCCGCGCGAACTCTGGGGTCGGCTGCCGCTGGCCTTCATGTGGCTGGTGCTGGGAATCAGCCTGCCGTTCCTGGCCCTGTGGTTCGCGCCGGTCTTCGCCTGGCTCATCCTGGTCTCGGCCTGGGCGCGGCGGATGACCATCCTGTGGGCCCTCGGCCCGCCGGTGGCCGTCGCCATCGTCGAGCGGATGGCGTTCGGAACCTCCTACGTCTCCAAGCTGCTCGAGCGGCGCCTGTCCGGCGGCTTCACCGAGGCCTTCAGCGCCAAGGGCCAGGCCAAGGCCCCGGTCGACAGCATCGAGGCCTTCGACCCCACGCGGCTCGTCTTCATCGCCGACCTCTGGGTCGGGCTGGCCCTGGCCGCCCTCTTCCTCTTCGCGGCGATCCGCCTGCGCCGCTCCCGCGACCCCATCTGACCCAGCCGCCACGACCGGAGGACCATCCATGACGGCAACCGTATTGACTCCGGCGTCCAGGACCACGCCAGCCGCGGCCGCCGCCCTGGAGGCGGCCGCCAAGCTCTGGTTCGCCGCGGCCGTGATCGGCCAGGGGTTGTTCGTATTCTACATTCTGGCGGCCTATGGACCCACGACGCTTTCAGGCGATTTCGCGGCCTGGAACGAGAACAAGCAGCTCCTCAAGGGCTATGTGCCCGGCGACACGGCCGGGAACCTTGCGTTCGCGGCGCATGTGCTGATGGCGGCGGTGGTCACCTTCGGCGGCACTCTGCAGCTTGTGCCCCAGATTCGCGCCCGGGCGCCTGCGGTCCACCGCTGGATAGGCCGCGCCTTCCTGACCACCGCGATCCTGGCCAGCGTCGTCGGCCTCTATATGACCTGGGGCCGGCCGACGGGCGACAGCCTGCCCAACGCCATCGCGATCTCGCTGGACGCCGTGTTGATCCTCACCTTCGCGGGCCTGGCCTGGCGCACGGCCATGGCGCGCGATTTCGTCCATCATCGGCGCTGGGCGATGCGCACCTTCGTGGTCGCCAACGGGGTCTGGTTCCTGCGGCTGGGGATCGTCGCCTACGGCATCCTCAGAAAACCGTTCGGCGACGCCGCCCCCAGCATGGGGACCTTCTTCGACATCTGGAATTTCGGCTGCTACCTCGTCCCCCTGGCCATCCTGGAGCTCTACTTCCTCGCCAAGGCCGGCGGCGGGCCTCGCGGACGGTTGGCGATGGCCGGCGGCCTCGTCGTCGCCACCGGGTTGATGAGCCTCGGCATCGCCGGCTCGTGGTTCGGTATGTTCGCCCCCGTCCTCGCCAAGCTCTAAGGCCCGGGGCGAGCGGTGATCCGAGAATCCGCCCCCTGCTGACAACACTGCTGACAGGTTTTGACACTCGGCCGGACTAGGACTCCCCGCGAGGCTCTTCGATAAGCTCACATGCGACGTTTGTTCGCATAATGTTCCTGTGTTATCGCTGAGTCTCGGAACTACATTAGGCGGGGCCCGCTGAGCGCAGGGGGCGGATATCGTTTCCGGAAAAACATGGCCGAACAGCTTAACTTCATCCGCGTGCGCGGGGCGCGTGAGCACAATCTGAAGAACGTCAGTGTGGACATCCCGCGCGGCGAACTGGTGGTGCTGACCGGACTTTCGGGCTCGGGCAAGAGTTCGCTGGCCTTCGACACCATCTATGCCGAGGGGCAGCGCAGGTACGTCGAGTCCCTGTCGGCCTACGCGCGCCAGTTCCTGGAGCTGATGAGCAAGCCCGACGTGGACCTCATCGAGGGCCTGTCGCCGGCCATCTCCATCGAGCAGAAAACCACCAGCCGCAATCCGCGCTCCACGGTCGGCACGGTCACCGAGATCCACGACTATATGCGCCTGCTGTGGGCCCGGGTCGGCGTGCCCTATTCGCCGGCCACCGGCCTGCCCATCGAAAGCCAGACCGTCTCTATGATGGTCGACAAACTGACGGCCTTGCCCGAGGGCGAGCGGCTCTACCTGCTGGCTCCCGTGGTGCGCGGCCGCAAGGGCGAGTACCGCAAGGAGATCGCCGAGTGGCAGAAGTCGGGCTTCCAGCGGCTGAAGATCGACGGGGAGTTCTATCCCATCGAGGACGCCCCGGTGCTGGACAAGAAGTTCAAGCACGACATCGACATCGTCGTGGACCGGCTGGTGACCAAGCCAGGCCTCGAGACCCGTTACGCCGATAGCATCGAGACGGCGCTGAAGCTGGCCGACGGCATCGCTGTGGCGGAGTGGGCCGACAAGGCGGAGGGCGAGGATGAGCCGCGTCGCCTGCTGTTCTCCGAGAAGTTCGCCTGCCCGGTCTCCGGCTTCACGATCAGCGAGATCGAGCCGCGGCTGTTCTCCTTCAACAATCCCTACGGCGCCTGCCCTGTCTGCGACGGCCTGGGGGCCAAGCTCGCCTTCGACCCCGACATGGTGGTCCCGGACAAGGACAAGACCCTGCACAAGGGCGCCATCGGCCCGTGGTCCAAGGGGCCCTCCCCACTCTACACCCAGACCCTGCAGGCCCTGGCGCGCCACTACGGCTTCTCGATGGACGAGCCCTGGTGGAAGCTCTCGGAAGCCGCCCGGACCGTGGTGCTCTACGGATCGGGAACCGAGAAGATCAAGTTCGTCTATGACGACAACGCCCGGAAGTATGAGGTCAACAAGACCTTCGAGGGCGTGTTGCCGAACCTGGAGCGCCGCTGGCGCGAGACGGACTCCTCGTGGGTGCGCGAGGAGCTGGGCCGCTACCAGTCCGAGACCCCCTGCGAGGCCTGCGACGGTTATCGCCTGAAGCCTGAGTCCCTGGCCGTGAAGATCGACGGCAAGCATGTGGGCGAGGTGAGCCGCCTCTCCATCCGCCATGCCGGCGAGTGGTTCACGGCGCTCAACAATACGCTCAGCGACAAGCAGATGGAGATCGCCCGCCGGATCCTGAAGGAGATCAATGATCGCCTGCGGTTCCTGGTCAATGTCGGCCTGGACTATCTGAACCTCAGCCGCGCCTCGGGCACCCTGTCGGGCGGCGAGAGCCAACGCATCCGCCTGGCCAGCCAGATCGGCTCAGGCCTGACCGGCGTGCTCTATGTGCTGGACGAGCCGTCCATTGGCCTGCACCAGCGCGACAACTCCCGCCTGCTGGAAAGCCTCAAGGGCCTGCGCGACCTCGGCAATTCGGTGCTGGTGGTCGAGCATGACGAGGAGGCGATCCTGACCGCCGACTATGTCATCGACATGGGCCCGGCCGCCGGCGTCCATGGCGGCGAGATCGTCGCCGAGGGCACGCCGCAGGACGTGATGGACAATCCCGCCAGCCTGACCGGCCAGTACCTGTCGGGCGCCCGTGAGATCGAGCTGCCGGAGGACCGCCGGCCGATCTCCAAGAAGAAGATGCTGCGGGTCATCGGCGCCACCGGCAACAACCTGAAGAACGTTACCGCCGAGATTCCGGCCGGGACCTTCACCTGCATCACCGGGGTGTCGGGCGGCGGCAAGTCGACCTTCACGATCGAGACCCTCTACAAGGCCGCCGCGCGGCGGCTGCACAACGCCTCGGACGCGCCGGCCCCCCACGTCAAGATCGAGGGGCTGGAGATGTTCGACAAGGTGATCGACATCGACCTGTCGCCCATCGGGCGCACCCCACGCTCGAACCCGGCCACCTATACCGGCGCCTTCCAGCCGATCCGTGACTGGTTCGCGGGCCTGCCGGAATCCAAGGCCCGCGGCTACGGGCCCGGCCGGTTCAGCTTCAACGTCAAGGGCGGCCGCTGCGAGGCCTGCCAGGGCGACGGGTTGATCAAGATCGAGATGCACTTCCTGCCCGACGTCTACGTCACCTG
>NZ_JAUYOJ010000045.1 GCF_030697925.1 Phenylobacterium sp.
GCCGGATCCGAAGGTCTTCCGAATAAGCCCGCGCCACCCAAACCTCCTGTCCAAGCCAACAGGAGACTCCACCGCTTCGGCCCGCTCGGGAATCCACACCCCAATCACATTCGATTCAACAGGCGCGGGAAACGCTCTAGAGCCCGACCCAGCCACCGGCCGGGGCACGCCCAACACCTCCACATGACCAGCGAGGCGACGCCGCGGGCGAATCCAGGGCCCGCTCTGGGCTCAACTGAGACGTTGGCGACGTCCGCTAGGGGGCTATCGTCGCGGACCGCTTGAAAAGGCCGAAGGCCGGCTGCGCTCGCGCCGGGCGCGAGACGGCGCTAGGGTCGCAAGGCCACGGCTCGGCCGCGCCCCAGCTGGGTCAGGCAGGCCAGCAGGCCGACCATGTCGCCGAAACCGTCGACCGGGCTAGGGTTGGTTTCCGCGCAGGAGTCCAGGGAGAGCGTGGCTTCGCAGAGGTCCTCGGCTGAGAAGCCGGTCTCGACGCCAGCCAGGGTGAGGGTCAGCCGCCCTCCCGGGACGATCGCGAGCGGCGGCGCGTCGGCCTTGTCGGCGACCCAGGCCAGGATCGTCCCTTCGGACTCGCCGTCCAGACCGAGGACGACCCGGCCGGGACCGGCGCTCTCGCCGACCGCTAGCATGGCCGGTCCGTCGAGGCCCAGCCGGACATGCAGGCCAAGGCCGAGGGCTGCCAGGACCAGAAGCAGCGCCAACGGGTGGCGGGTGTCGGCGACAGCGAGACTGTCGCAGGCCTTCAGCCCAGTCCCGACGAGATAGGCGCCGAAGGCGTTCAGGCCCGCGCTCGCCTCTTCGCCCGTGATGCTTCCCCCGTCGCTCGTCGTGAAGGCCGGGCCGGTCTGGCCGGCCAGGCCCGCAAAGATCGCGCCCAAGGCCGAAGCGCCTTCCCACACTGGCAATTGGTTGGCGTGGAAGCGCTGCAGGGCCACGCCTCCCGGCGAGACGCGGGTCGGGCGAAGCACCTCGGCGGCTTCGAACGGGGCGGCTGCGGACAGAATCTCCTGCCGGGTCAGGCCGAGCGACGCGGCAACCTCCGAGGCGGTGCGGCCGAGGATGGCCAGCGCCAGCAGGGCGAACTGCAGCTCGCCGAGCGCCACCGGGGCCTTGGGCAGCCGCTCCTGATAGATCGGGTGGCGCTCCAGCAGTTCCCCCACCGCGCCGTCGTGCAGCCCCGGATCGAGGCGCACCATGCTGCGCGAGAAGAGGACGCGGAACAGGGGGCTGACCAGCCAGCGCCGATCCTCCTCGTCGTCCTCGCGTCGCGGCGCGGACGGATGAAGGCCGGCCCCGGCGGGCTCGATGAGGACGAAGCCGTTGTAGTGCGGCGTGTCCGGGTCCTCGGGCGGCAAGGCCGCGCCGAGGCTGCGGAAGAGGTCTTCCTCGCTGAAGATCCGACCCCGGCGGCCATGGCGCTGGGTCAGCTGGTCCAGCCACGCACGATAGTCCCGCCCATGCCACATGAAGCCGCCGCGCTCGAAGTACGGCGAAGGCTCGCTGTTGGTCAGGTGGAGGTGGGCCAGCACAATGGCGGCCGACGGGGCGGCGACCCGCAGGATCTCGCCGGCGAACGGCGCCAGGCTGAACCGATGGAAGGCGTCCAGGGCGTAGACGCCGCCGAAGGCGCCCTCGGCGAAGGGCAGGCCGCGCTCCGGCCGTGCGAACATCACCTCAATGTTGGCCGCGCGGCTGTCGCGGGAGAGCCAGCGCCCGAAGCCGCGATAGCCCAGGACGCTGGTGTCGCCCTCCCAGAGCGCCAGGATCGTCTGTTGGGGAAACAGCGCCGCCAGCCATTCGGTGCTCCAGCCCGAGCGGCACCAGGGATCGAGGATGATGTCGCCGGGCGCCAGGTTGCGGGCGAAGGCGGCGAGCGCGGGCTCGAAGGCCCGGGTGGATTCGTTGAACGGCTGGAACGCGGCGTAGATCTCCATGCCGCCGCGCTCGAGCTTCCGTCTCCGGTAGACGAGATAGTCCTCGTCCGATCCGAAGAGCCGGCCCTCGATCTCCACCAACTGGTCCACGGCCGCCTGGCCTGCGTGGAGCCGAGGCTCGGTGAACAGCGGAAAGCCGCGCACGATCGGGATTACGATCGCGCAGGATCGGCAGGTGAGGAAGCCCGAGATGACCTCCTCGCCGGAGGCCTCGTGCGCCGCGAGGTCATAGCCCGTCCGGCAGCTGGGACAGGCGAGGGCCGGCAGGATGGAGCGCTTCATGGCGGCCTACAGCTTCAGATAGGGAAAGTCGGCGAACCGCTTGTCCGAATAAAGGACCACCAGGACGATCAGCGCGGCCTGGACCAGGACGAAGGTCCAGTCGACGACCGGCCTGGGGAAACGACGGCGGAGGCGCCCATAGAGGTTCATCGATTCAGGACCAGGTTTTCGACGGCGTTGGCGGTCGGATAGCTGAACATCACGAAATGCAAGGTGAGAATGCGCGCGGTCCCCGACCATCCATGGCGGACGGCGGCGGGCAGGCCTGGCGCAAGCCGGGCGTAGATCGCGTCCCACCGGCGCCACACCGTGAGCCCCGTCGCGTGATAGAGGCCCCAGAGCAGGTAATGCAACGATACCTCGTGCCAGAGGCCCAACACGATCATCGAGGCGGCCGAGGCCAGGAACGGGGCGCGCCAAGTCGCCAGGGCCGGGGTGTAGACATAGTCGCGGCACCAGGCCGACAGCGTCATGTGCCAGCGTCGCCAGAAGTCGCCGATGTTGCGCGCCAGGAACGGCAGGTTGAAGTTCTCCGGCAACCGGAAACCGAGCAGGGCGCCGAGCCCGATAGCCAGGCTCGAATAGCCGCTGAACTGGAAGTAGATGTTCAGCCAATAGATCACCGTCGCGCCGTAGAGGGCCGCGAAGCTCCCGGGGGGCAGGGCCGCCGTGACGGCCGGGGCGAGCTTGGCGCCCAGCAGGATATTGCCCAGCAGCACGATCTTGACGAGGCCGGCCAGGATCCGTGACGCGCCCCAGGAGGCGAGCTCGCCGTCCCAGCGGCGGCGCCTCAGGTCGCGGAGGAAGTCGTCGAACCGGTGGATCGGCCCCACCGGCAGGGCGGCGGGAAAGAACTGGTAGCCGGCGTAGTCGACGAGGCTGTGGTCGCGAAACCCGCCCCGGTCGATCTCGATCAGATAGTGGATCAGCCGCAGCACATAGTAGGCCATCCCAAGCGGCAGCAGGATCCGCAGGGTGTCGTCGTCGGGCAGGCCGCCGGAGCGCCAGAGCAGGACGAGATAGATCGCCGTGATCGCAGTGATCGCCAGGGCCGCCGCGGGGAAACGGCCCTCGCGAAGCCTTCCGATGCGGTAGGTGGCGAGGGTGGCGAGCGCCAGGCACAGCAGGGAGGGCCAGGACAGCAGGGCGAGCGCCCCGGCCCCGGCGGCGATGAGCGCAAAGGGCCGCCAACTCGGCCGCAGCGTCCAGGTGGCGACCCCGGCGACCAACACCCAGGCGGCGGCGGCAATGATCGCGCCGCTCATCGCCTCGGCGCCGCCGCGAGACGCGCGGAAATCTGGTCGGCCAGCCACGCGGAATAGAGTGCGCGGCCCGGTCCGTTGAGGTGGGCGGTGTCGAGGAAATGTTCTGCGCGGAGCGTCGACGGCGGCGCCAGCACGGCGAGGTGGTTGGCCTCGCCGCCGCGCCGCAACACCTCGCGCATCTCACGATCGAGCCGGGGCGGGAACGCGGCGGCTGCAGCCGGGGCACGCGGCGTGTCGACCAGGGCGATATCGGCGCCCAGCTCCCGCAGCTTGAGCAGGCGCGCCAGCACCTTGCGGCGCTCGCCTTCCGTGCTCGTGCGGCGTCCGGACATGTCCTGGGCGTACTCCGCCAGGGTCCGAGGCGTGCCGCGCGGGACGCAGGCCAGGGAGCCCGTCGATGGCTGGTTATAGTCGTGGGTGTCGGTGTCCTTGAACGCCGCGTCGCCCAGGGCGATGGCGCGCAGGCCCGCCCGGGCGCGGTTTCGCCAATCTAGAGCGGCCGGCCGGCCCTCGCGGCGGAAGGGGTTCGGCTCGAGCGCCAGATAGTCGGCCTCCAGCAGCACCAGGCGCGGGGGGATCGCCTCCAACGCCTCGAAGGCGGGCGCGAAGTCGCCGAACAGGGCCGCGGGCCGCGCTATCCTCACGACCTCGACGGCCTGGCCGCGCGCCGCCAGGGCCGCGGCCATCTCCTGGTCGAACAGCACGCCGCAGCGCACCTTCGAGGCGCCCAGGATCACCACGCCTCCGGTGGCAGGCAGGCGGGCGAGGTTCAGCTGCTGTTCCACGTGATCGCGGTAGGCGAGGCCGGCCCACAGGTGCGCGCCCAGCAGGACCGCGCCCGCCAGCAGCAGCGAGACGGGCCAAGTCCACAGAGGTTGAACCTCCGTCTTCACGCTCGAGCAACGAAGTCCAGGGCCTTGCCGATACGCGTCAGGGCCATGATCTGCCGCGGCGCCAGCCTGATGTCGAATTCCTCCTCCAGGGCGGTGACGAAGTCGAGATGGGCCAGCGAATCCCAGCCGAGGACGTCCTTCGGCGTGGAGGTCAGACGGATGCGGGCCCGTTCGATCTTGAACACCCTGGCCGCGACATCGAGCAGACGGCCCTCGGCGTCGCCGGCGCCCGCCGTAGAGGGCTTCGCCTGAACATCGGGCCGGTCGAACAAGGCCCGCGCCTCGTCCAGCACGACCTTGCCGGAGCGCCCCTTCGGAAGGCTCTCGACGACCATGATGCGGCTCGGGATCTTCCGCGGCTCCAGGACCTCGGCGCAGTACTGGAGCAGCTTGGCCTCGTCGGCGCTCGACGAGGCGACGAGCGCGAAGAGCTTCTCGCCCCAGTCCGGGTCGGGCGCGCCGAAGGCCACGGCCTCGCTCACCTCGGCATGGCGGTTCAAGGCCTCGGCGATTTCCTCCGGGTGGATGTTCAGGCCGCCGCGGATGACGATGTTCTTCTTGCGGCCGCAGATCCAGTAGCGGCCCTCGCCGTCGCGCCGGGCGATGTCGCCGGTGTGGAGCCAGCCGTCCCGCAGCACCTCGGCGGTCTGGGCCTCGTCGGCGAAATAGCCCGACATCAGCAGGTCGCCCCGCATGAGGAGCTCCCCCTGGCCGGCCCCGTCGTCCAGGATCTTCAGCTCGCAGTCGATCGGCCGGCCGATGCTGCCGAGCTCGCCCGCCGTGACCCCAGGTCCCGCGAAGACGCCGCCGACCACGGTCTCGGTGAGCCCGTAAACATTGATGATCTTGACGCCGAACTTATGCTCGAATTCCTGCCAGAGCGCTGGTTCGAGCGCCGCGCCGCAGGACACGAGCAACTGGAAATCGCCGCCCGCGAACGCCTCTTCCTGGTGATCGCTCAGCCGCGCAAGCAGCGAGAGCATGGTCGGAACGGCGATCATATGGGTGATGCGCAGCTGGAACACGGAGTCGAGCAGCCGCTCCAGCGTGGTGATCTCGAACTTGACCGGCCGGTAGAGGCTCGCGGCGTTGAAGAACGCGATCATCGGCCCCTGGATCATGCCGTCGGCGTGCGACAGCATGAGGGTGTTGAGGATGCGGCTCTCGGGGGTGTAGCCGAAGGTGCGGCTGAGCGTGCCGAGGTGGCTGAAGAGCGCGCGGTGGCTGACGCACACCCCCTTCGGGTCCTTGGTGGTTCCGGACGTGAAGAGGATGTAGGCCAGGGTCTCCGGCGGGATGTGCTTCGGCGGCGCCTCGGGCGCCAGCTCGTCGAGCGCGGCGTCGAGGCCGTGGGAGGGCTTGGCCCGTTTCAATCCGCCGAACAGGCCGGTCTTGGCGACAGGCTTGGCGATCTCGATCAGCGGGCGGTCGAGGGCGTCGAAATCCCAGCGCGCCTTGAGCGCCGCGTCGACGATGATCAGGGCCGGATCGGCCTTGCGGGCGAGGGCCTGGGCGCGCTCCGCCCCGGTCAGGGGATCGAGCTGGACCACCGTCACCCCGTTGCAGACCATGGCCACGAAGAGCATCGCGGCTTCGCAATCGTCGCCGGTGGCGATGACAACCCTGTCGCCCACGCCAAGACCGCGATGGCGCAGCAGGGCGGTCACCCGACCGATCCGCTCGCCGAGGGCCTGGAACGACACCTCGCGGGTGTCGGTGACGATCCAGGGCCGCGCGGTGACGTCGCGAGCCTCCAGAGCCACGGCGCATTCGGCGGCCGACCTAAACGTACTCATCGAGCATTTCCTGCAGTTCGCTTCGAATGATCTTGCCGGTGTCACGCCGGGGCAGGCGGGGCACGAAGCAGATTTGAGAGGGGGTTCGGGCCGTGCCCAGGCGCGAACCCACGAAGTCGGCGAGCTCTGTCTCGGCCACGTGGCCGCCCTGCGGGTCGCGCAGGACGACCAGGGCCACGATGCGCTCATAGTCCTGCGCCGTTTTCACGCCCAGAACGGCGGCTTCGGCGACAGCCGGATGCTCCTCGAGCAGCATCTCGACCTCCTCCGGCGCGACCCGGTCGGTGGACGCCGTCTTGATGAAGCCCTCCGAGCGGCCGACCAGGTACACCCGGCCGTCGGCGTCGATGCGCGCCAGGTCGCCGGTCCGCAGCCACCCGTCGTCGAAGCGGCCCGCCGTCCGCTGGGGATCATCGCGATAGCCGCTCATCAACTGAGGGCTGCGCACCTGAAGTTCGCCGAGGCCCAGCGGCGCCGGTTCGCCCTGTTCGGGCGCGACGCGCAGTTCGGCCCCGGCGGCCGTCCCGATGCTCCGGTCGCCCGCCCGCCATCCGGCGAGGCGCTGGCTGACGCAAATGCCGCCGGTTTCGGTCAGTCCGTAGTAGTTGACGATCGGTACGCCGAAGTGTGCATGGAACTGGTCGGCGGCGATCGGACTGAGCATCGCGCCGGTGCAGTATATCGCCTTGGTCGACGCCAGGATCTGCGGATCGACCCGGTCGCCCAGCACCGCCAGTTGCCGCACCAGCGCCGGCCCGATCACCAGTCGCTCCGCCTTGGCGTCCTCGAGCGCTTCCAGGAGGGCGAACAGGTTCGGTCGCCGCGCGGCGCCGAACGGAATCCAGCGCAGGCCCCCCAGCACGCTGGCGACCAGACCGTTCCGAAGCCCGCTCATGGTATGCGGCTCGGGCAGGTTGACCAAGCGCTCGCCCGGCGCCCATTCGAAGGTTTCCAGGGTCAGCCGGGCGCCATGGGCCAGTGCCCCTCGGCTCAGGACCACGGCCTTGGGCGTTCCAGTCGATCCGGAGGTGAACAGATAGGCCGCGGGCGCACTCGGCGGCACGATGGCGAGGGGCGGCGCGTCGAACGCATCACCGCCGATCCAGTCGGACCAGTCGGACCGGTCGGGCGCGTCGGCGGTCGGAGCCTCCTGGTCCGCCGACGGGAACGCGACCCGGTCGGCCGCTGGGAACAGGCGCTGGTAAAGGCTGCAACGTGTGGCGTCGCAGGCGACAAGTCGCGGCGAGAGGCCGCCGGCCGCGCGCTCCACGAGATAGTCAGGCCAGGTCTCGTCCAGGGGCGCGAAGATCGCGCCGCGGGCCATCGCCGCCCAGAACAACACCAGGGCCTCTTCGCGCTGGCCGGCGTGGAACAGCACGGTGTCGCCGACCCCGACCCCGGCCTCGGCCAGCCGTTGGGCGACCCTGGTGACCTGTCGGGAGATGTCAGCCAGACTCCCAGCGTCTCCCCCCTGGCGCTCGACGAAGAAGGTCGCTAGCGCCTGAGTATCGGGGAACAGGGGGAATAGCAGGCTCAAGTTTCACGAGCTCAAACGAGTAAATATGGGTGCGCGGATTAGACAGCGAATATCTGAGCATCTGGTTAGCGGTCGGGCGTCTACGGTCCAACCGGCGCCGTTAAAATCTTAGATTCTCAAGGAAATCGGGGCCTCGCAGCGGCGCTGCGGGGCGGAAGACTAGGTCGATCCCCGCTGCGCCGGCCACCCTCTCTTTGGGGGTGTGGCGAGCCCGACGTCGAGGCGATGAGCCCCGGATCGCCTCGTTTCCCTCGGGAACGTCGCGGAGATCTGGGGTTCACGACCTAGCCGAGGCGCGCTCGCTCGGCGTGAGCTGGACGTTGCGGATCAGCGCAAAGGGGTTGGCCAAGCCGCCGAGGCTTGATGCAGGTGGCTCCGCTGGGGAGTTCGGGCTGAACTTTGATGAGTGCGTGGCTGAGACGGCCGAGCCGGCGCAGGGCCGCTTGGTCCTCGGCGGAGTTGCCGTCGGGCGGGGGCGGTTCGCGCGCGCCGTGCGTTGGAGGCGCTCATCGAAGCGACCTGGCGCCCCTGTAGCGTCCTGTGTGGATGGCTCCCGCATTGCAAGTCGTGATGTGAGGCTCGACGTGTTGGTCGGATGCAGTCTTGTGTTCGGCCTGTTTGCGCGATCATGGACCGCTGGCCCTGATGGTTTCCGCAGACGAGGTCCCATTCTGCTTTGCGGGCTGAACCGCCCTGGACCTTTCGCGGGTTGTCCTCGTCTCCGGTCTGACCGGTTCGCCATCACTTCACATCGTCCTTGCAACTGCTAAAGCGCGTTCTCCTTGCCGCGTGCTGAGCTGATCGATGGTTCAGGCCGCCGCCGCCATGGGCTTAGGCGTGCGATAGACCTCACCCCGGACCATGATCGCCCAGATGGCTCTGGCGGTGTGGTTGGCCATTGCGACCGTGGCGACTCGGACCGGCTTGCGGGCCAGCAGGGCCGTGATCCGCGGATCGGCCGAGTCTGGGCGATGCAGGTTGCGTCGCACCAGGGACGTCATGCCGATGATCAGGAGGCGGCGCAGGTACTGGTCGCCCATCTTAGAGATCCGCCCAAGTCGCTCCTTACCCCCGCTCGAGTTCTGGAGCGGCGTCAGGCCTAGCCAGGCGGCGAACTGCCGACCCGAGCGGAACTGGGTGGGATCTGTGACGGTGGCGGCTAGGGCGGTGGCCCCAAGCAAGCCGACGCCCGGCACGGTGGCGATGCGGCGGGCCAGCTCGTTGGAGCGATACCAGGCCAGTAGATCGCGCTCGAGCTGCCGGATGCGTGCCTGGCCCTCCAGGGCCTGTTCGGCCAAGGCCCCGATTACCTTGGCCGCAAGCTGGGGAACCTCGTGGGCTTCGCCTGCTACAACTCGACGGACGAAGGCCAGGGCATGGGTGATCCCCTTGGGGATATCGATCCCAAACTCCGCCAGCAGACCGCGGATCATATTCACCAGCTGGGTCCGCTGCCGCACGAGCAGGTCGCGTGTCCGATGCAGCGAAAGCGCAGCCTGCTGTTCCTCAGACTTGATCGGCACGAAGCGCATCGTGGGCCGCATCACCGCCTCGCAAATCGCCTCCGCATCGCCGGCGTCGGTCTTGCCGCGCTTCACGTACGGCTTGACGTAGGCTGGCGGCATCAGCCGCACCTCATGACCCAGGCGAACCAGCTCGCGCGCCCAGTGATGGCTTGTCCCGCAGGCCTCGATCCCAACCAGGCAGGGCGTAAGTTTGCTGAAGAACGGGATCATCTGCGCGCGCCTCAAGGCTCGACGCACAACAACTTCTCCCGTGCTGCTAACGGCGTGGACTTGGAAGACGGTCTTGGCCAGGTCGAGGCCGATCGTTGTAATCTCCATGGCGGGTGGCTCCCAATGCTCGTGGTTGGCATGACAGCGACCACATTGGCCCTAAGAGGCCGGGAGCGGGAGCCATCCACCCCATCTGCTTT
>NZ_JAUYOJ010000054.1 GCF_030697925.1 Phenylobacterium sp.
AGACCGCCTTCATCACCGGCGGTGCAAGCGGCCTGGGGCTGGCCATGGCCTACGCCCTGGGGGAGGCTGGCATGAACATCATGCTGGCCGACATCGAGGAGGCGCCGCTGAAGGCCGCCGTCGCCGACCTGCAGGAATGCCAGATCCGCGCCGCCAGCGTGATCTGCGACGTCGCCGACCGCAAGGCCGTGGAGGCCGCCGCGGCCAGGACCATCGAGGCCTTCGGCAAGGTGCATCTGGTGGCCAACAACGCCGGCGTCGGCGTCGGGGGGCCGATCGGTCAGGTGAAGCCCGTCGACTGGGACTGGATCGTGGCGGTGAACCTGATGGGGGTGGTCTATGGCATGGAGGCCTTCCTGCCCCACGTCCGCGCCCACGGGGAGGGCGGCTGCTTCATCAACACCGCCTCGATGGCGGGCCTCATCTCCCCGCCCGGCATGGAGCCCTATAGCGCCACCAAGTACGCGGTGGTCGCCATGTCGGAGGGCTGGATGCGCCAGCTGGCGCCGGAGAACATCCATGTGGCCGTGCTCTGCCCGGGCTTCGTGAAGACCAAGATCAACCAGTCGGGCCGCGCCCGCCAGGCTCAGTACGGCGGGCCGACTGTGAGCGAGATCGTCGCGGATTCCGCCGTCGACAGCGGCATCGATCCGGAGCGGGTCGGCAAGCGGGTGCTGGAGGCCGTGCTGGCCAACGAGCCCTATATCTTCACCCACCCCGACATGCGCGGCCTGGTGCAGATGCGGTTCGCCGCGATCATGGCCGGCTTCGACGCCGCCGATGCGAGCCCAGCGCTGGAAGGCATGGACTATAAGACCCCCGACCTCTCGGCCGCCCAACCATGACCGTCCTGGTCACGGGCGGGACCAAGGGCATCGGCCTGGCCATCGCCAAGCGGCTGGCCCCGGTCCACGGTCGGGTGGTGTTGGCCTATCACAGCGACGAGGCGGCGGCCGAAGCCGCCCGCGCCGAGATCGCCGCCACCGGTGCGGCGGTCGATCTCGTCAGGGGCGACGTCGGGACCATCGAAGGTTCGGCGGCGCTGATCGGAGCCGTCGAGGGCCTGGGCCACGGCCTCAGCCACATCGTCCATTCCGCGGCGATGATCTACCCGACCACCCTGCTGGGCGCCGACCTCGTGCGGTTCCGCCAGGCGGTGGAGACCAACGGCCTGTCGCTGCTCTACCTGGTCCACGCCGCCCAGCACCTGCTGGGGCGCGGCTCCTCGGTGGTGTTCATCACCAGCATGGGCGCGCGGATCCCCTCGGCCAACTACGGGGCGCTCGGGGTCGGCAAGGCCCTCGCCGAGGCCATCGTCCGCTACCTGGTCGCCGAGCTGGCGCCGCGCGGGGTGCGGGTCAACGGGGTGGCGCCGGGCCTGGTCCACACCACCTCGGTGGCCGCCATGGTCGGCGGCGAGGAGGCCGCCCAGTCGGTGGTCGACCGCGCGGCCCGCTCCAATCCCTCCGGCCGCGCCAGCCGGGATGCGGACTACGCTTCTCTGGTCGAATACCTGCTCTCCCCCGAGGCGGAGTTCATCCAGGGCCAGGTCATCGCCGCCACCGGCGGGGTCGGGGTCATCGGCTGAATCGACAAAAACGAAAATAGAAAAGCCGTCGATTCAGTCGTTGCATTTAACGATTATGTTAATTAACATGTCCGTTAAATGGAAGCTCCCGACCACCTCAGCATCACCTTCGCGGCCCTGGCCGATCCGACCCGGCGAGCGATCCTCGCCCGGCTGGTCGAGGGGGAGACCTCGGTCTCCGACCTGGCCGAGCCCTTCGCCATCAGCCTTCCGGCCATCTCGCGGCACCTGAAGGTGCTGGAGCATGCCGGCCTGGTGACCCGTTCGCGCGAAGCCCAATGGCGGCCCTGCCGCCTGCGGGCGGGGCCGATGAAGGAGGTTAGCGACTGGCTGCTGCGCTATCGCCGGTTCTGGGAGGAGGGCTTCGACCAGATGGCGGCCTACATCGCCGAACTCAGAGACAAGGAGACCGACCGTGACGGGGACAATTGAGGCCGT
This sequence comes from Phenylobacterium sp., assembly GCF_030697925.1. Classification (GTDB taxonomy): domain Bacteria; phylum Pseudomonadota; class Alphaproteobacteria; order Caulobacterales; family Caulobacteraceae; genus Phenylobacterium. The sequence goes on from NZ_JAUYOJ010000054.1 coordinate 2,027, forward strand.
CCAAGGCCACGAGTTGCTCATCGAGCGCACCTTCGACGCCTCGCCCGAGCTGGTCTTCCGCGTCTGGACCAGGCCCGAGCACCTGATGCGCTGGTGGGGCCCAAAGACCTTCACCACCGTGGCCTTCGAGATGGATTTCCGCGACGGCGGCGCCTACCGCGCCTGCATCCGCGACCCGGAGGGCGAGGACCACTGGATGTCGGGGGTCTATCAGGAGATCGTCCCGGCCAAGCGGATCGTCATGACCTTCCGCTGGGACGACGGCGCCTGGGACGGGCTCAACAACCTGATCACGGTCGGCTTCGAGGCCGCACCCGGCGGCCGCACCAGGTTCAGCTTCCACCAGGCCCCGTTCGCCGACCTCGCCACCCGCGACTCCCATGTGGGCGGCTGGACCGAATGCATCGACGGCCTGGCCGCCTATCTGGAGGTCGCCCAGTGAAGAAGACCTATCACGGCAGCTGCCACTGCCAGGCCGTGGCCTTCGAGGTCGACCTGGACCTGCAGGCCGGGACCAGCAAGTGCGACTGCTCGTTCTGCACCAAGAACCGCTACTGGAAAGCCTTCGCCCAGGCCAAGGATGTCCGGGTCCTCCAGGGCCAGGACCAGCTCACCGACTACCAATGGGGCCCGAAGCACCTGCATCTCTGGTTCTGCAAGCACTGCGGCGCCCGCCCCTACGGCACGGGCGAGCTGGAAGAGCTCGGCGGCGCCTTCTACGCCATCAACCTCGCCTGCCTGGACGATCTCGCCCCCGAGGAATGGGTCGCCGCCCCGGTCTTCGTCATGGACGGCCGCCACGGCGAGTACGAGCGCGAGGCCGACGTCCGCGGACACCTCTGAGGCTCAACTCTGCATCGACGGATGTCCTCCTCCTCTCCACCCGTCTTTGGGGGGAGAGGGTAGGGTGAGGGGGGCGTCTCCGCCGCATTGAGCTGTCGATAGGCCGGATTGCGCCGCTTCGCGCTGTGCAACCGGGATGATGGCTGACAGATCAGACCGGGTTGATGCCTGACAGAATCTGCTGGTTTGGGTCTTCCGGCGCGTAGCGCAGCCTATGGCGGAGCGGAGCGAAGCGCCGGAAGAGTCCCTGGCGGTCGATGAGAC
>NZ_JAUYOJ010000060.1 GCF_030697925.1 Phenylobacterium sp.
CGAGCGGAACGCCGGCATCGCGTAGCTGATCGCATGGATCGTTCGCGCGTACTGGCTGATGTTCATCCCGGCGCCGCCGAACGCCTCCGGCGCGGTGAGCGCGAAGAGACCCATGTCCCGCATTTCTGCGAGGATATCGGCCGGCACCTCCTCGGAGTTGATGACCTCGCGCTCGGCCGAGATGAGCCGCTCGCGCACATATCGGCGCAGCTGGTCGAGAAACTGTTCGAAGGCGCTGTCGTCCATGCCGCTGGCGTTCAAACTCATGGTAGCGCTCCTCAAACCGGGTCGTAGGGGAAGACGCTCGCCGAGGCGCCGAGGTCGGTGAATCGCGGCTGCAGGGCCGGCAGGCCTGCACTCAGGAGGCTTTCGGGCGTCCAACCGTCGCAGCGCGCAACCGAGCCCACCGGGCGAGGTTGGCTGAAGAGGATGACCTCGTTGCCGCGTACGGCGAAGATCTGGCCGGTGACAGCGGCCGCGGCGTCGGCGGCCAGCGCCACCGCCAGCTGCGCGACCTGCTCGGCGCGCATGCCGGTGCGCATGCGCTCCACCCGTTGGGCCGACTGCTCATCGGTCACGGGAATGGAGGCGATCATCCGTGTCCAAGCAAACGGGGCGATCACGTTGGAGCGAACGCCTTTGGCGGCGCCTTCCATGGCGAGGATCCGGGACAGCCCAACGACGCCCATCTTAGCGGCGGCATAGTTGGCTTGGCCGATGTTGCCGATGAGGCCGGAGGTGGACGTGAAGTGGACGAAAGAGCCGCGTCCCTGACCCCGGAACAGCTCGACGGCCGCACGGCTGACGTTGAAGGCGCCACGCAGGTGCACATCGATGACGGCGTCCCAGTCGCGCTCGCTCATTTTGTGGAACATGCCATCGCGGAGGATGCCGGCTGGGTTGATCACCGCGTCGATGCGGCCGAATGCGCCCACCGCCTGCTCGATCATGGCCTGGACGGCAGCGTAGCTCGAGACGCTCTCCGAGTTGGAGATCGCCTCGCCACCGGCGGCGCGGATCTCCTGCGCTACCGTCTCGGCAGGCCCCGCCGAGCCTTCATCCTTGCCGGAGACACCGGCCCCCAGGTCGTTGACCATGACCTTGGCGCCCTCGAGGCCGGCAAGCAGGGCGCACTCGCGCCCGATCCCGTTGCCGCCACCGGTGACCAGCACCACCTTTCCGTCCAGAACACCCATCTTCAGTTTTCCTCCTCAGCGCCCGGTGAAGACTGGGCTGCGCTTCTCTGCGAAGGCGCGGACGCCTTCGGCGTAGTCGTCGCTGAAGCCGAGCTGCTTTTGCAGGTCGCGCTCCAGGTCCAGTTGCTGGTCGAAGGTAGCGTTGCTACTGGCCCGGATGGCGCGTTTCACCGCGGCCAGAGCGAGCGGCGGCAAGGCCGCCAGGCGGGCGACGAGCGCCTCCACCTCTTCCACGAACCGCTCGTCGTCGACGGCCTTCCAGATCAGTCCCCAGTCCGCGGCGGTCTCGGCCGACAGCGGTTCGCCGGTGAGGGCCAAGCCCATGGCGCGGGCCTGCCCGGCGAGCCGCGGCAACGTCCAGCTCCCGCCGGCGTCGGGTGCGAGGCCGATCGAAACGAAGGACTGGATGAAGCGCGCGCTCTTGGCGGCGATCACCATGTCGCAGACCAGCGCAATATTGGCCCCAGCGCCGGCGGCCACGCCGTTGACGGCGCAGACCACCGGCGCCGACAGCCGCGAAAGGCGGCGGACTAGTGGGCCCCACCGGCGCTCGAGACCTTCCGACAGGTCGGGCGGCGGATCGTCCGGGGCGCGCTTGCGTTCGCCGAGGTCCTGGCCGGCGCAGAAGCCGCGGCCTTCACCGGTGAGGAGAAGGACCCGCACGCCTGGATCCGCTTCCACCTCGTCGAGCGCCTCGCGGATCTCGGCATGCATTTGCAGGGTGAAGGCGTTCAGCCGGTCGGGGCGGTTGAGGCGTAGGCGCGCCACTCCGTCCGTCTGCTCGAAGATGATCGTCTCGAATGCCACGGCGCGGCTCCTTCGCGGGCTCAGTAGCGGCTGCCCGGCTTGTCTTCGATGGCGTGGCCGCGGGCGGGGATGAGCATGGACCGGCGGAAGGTGCATATGACCTCGTCGCGCTGGTTGCGGCCCGTCGTCCTGATCGTGACGATGCCCTGTCCAGGACGCGACTTCGACTCCCGCTTCTCCAGCACCTCGCTCTCGGCATAGAGCGTGTCGCCGGCGAAGACCGGCGCCGTGAAGCGCACCTCATCCATGCCCAGGTTGGCGATGGTCTTCTGGCTGACGTCGGACACGCTCATCCCGATCAGCAGCGAGAGCGTGTAGGGACTGACAACGAGATTGCGCCCGAACTCAGTGAGCTTGCCGTACTCGGCGTCGAAGTGGAGGGGGTGGGTGTTGAGCGTCAGCAGGGTGAAAAGGTGGTTGTCGGACTCGAGGACCGTCTTCCCGGGCCGATGCTCGTAGACGTCGCCGAGCTTGAACTCCTCGAAGTACCGGCCGAACGACTCGCGGTACCTTCCAGGCGCGATTTGCTTCCAGCTCTGCACCATCTCAGTCTCCACCTCGGGCCAGCACGCGCCGGGCGGCGAGCGCCACCGGCAATTCGATCAGCTTGCCGTCGAGCTGCGCCGCCCCGCCTGCGGCGCTCTCGAACGCGGCGATCACCCTGGCCGCCTGCTGCACTTCGATGGCGGAGGGCGTGTAGGCGACATTGACGGCGGCCACCTGGTCAGGGTGGATGCAGGCTCGACCGGTGAATCCCAGCGCCTTGGCGCGGCGGCTCCGCGGCTCCAGGCTGGATAGGTCGCCGAGGTTGCCCGAGGGGGCGTCCAACAGTTCTACATGAACCCGCGCGCAGGCGGCGGCGAGGAGGCTGCGCACGAAAAGCAGCGGCTCCCACTCCCGCGCGCAACCCACCTCGGCGGCATAGTCGAATGCGCCGAAGAGGACCCCTTGCACCTTGGGCGCGGCGGCGATCTCCCAGCAGCGCATCACACCTTCCGGCGTCTCAATGAGCGGCCAGAGGGCGGTGTCGGGCGCGGCCTTGGAGACAAGCTCGAGGTCATCGACATGGCCGGTTTTCGGGACCATCACGAAGTCAGCCTGGGCGCCAATCTCGACGTCCGCGGACCACCACGGGGTTCCCAGAGCGTTGATCCGCACGCCGACGGCGGGCCCGCCACGGCGCGGCGCGTTCAAGAAGTCGCGGACCGCGGCGCGAGCCTGACCCTTGGCGTCGGGCGGGACAGCATCCTCGAGATCCAGGCACACGGCGTCGGCGCCGGCGGCCAGGGCCCGCGCGAAGCGATCGGGCCGGCTGGCTGGAGCAAACAACAGGGATCGAAAGTTCGGCATGTCGCGGAAGACTTATCGGCAATGGCGCCGAGACGTCCAAGACCTAGAGGGAGCGCCTCTCATGCCGAGGCGGCATGCCTAACCGAGCGTGCCCAAGGGACGCCACCCCACCTTTGGGCCGAGGTCACGCACCAGGGCCCGAACTTCGAACTCGACCGCCGTGACGGCGGCGGACGGTTGACGGTCGACCGGGCGAACGAGAAGAAGTGTGCGGGTCAGCTTGGGAGCCAGCGGCCATGTTTGGAGCCTCCCTGCGGCCAGCTCACTGGCGACGCTCGATTGGGGTAGCACCGTGAACCCCATCCCTTGAGACACCATGGCGATAATGGCCGGAAGCGAGTCGACCTCTACGATATCGGCCTCGTGGAGAATTTCCGCTGACAGGCCGGCGTCCACAATCAGCCGCAGGCGATTTGGTCTGGCCGGCAGGATCAGAGGGCTTTGGGCCATCACGCGCACGCTGGGGCCGGGCGGGATCAAGACGTCGCTTGGCCCGACCAGGACGAGATCTTCGTCGAGCAGCGGCGAGGTGGCGAGCGGGCCGACAGCGCGATCGTCGTAAAGCGCCGCCAGGTCAAGTTCGCCTGCGATCGTTCGGGCGTGCAGAACCGCGCTGAAGCCGTCGACGAGGCGAGGCCGCAGCTTCGGATACTTCTCGCGCAGCACGGCGGCGAGGGCCGGCAGCAGAACGGTCGCAAGCGAGGTCGGTACGCCCAGGACGACCCGGCCGGTGGGATTTGCCGCTAGCGCGTTCACGGCGTCGCGTGCGCCGTCTGCTTCGGCGAGCACGCGCCGAGCTCTCGCCAGGAAGGCCTCGCCCGCCGAGGTGAGGCTGACGCCTCGGGCGTGGCGCAGCAGCAAGGCCGTCCCAAGTTCGGTCTCCAGATGGCGCAGTTGTCGCGAAAGCGCCGGCTGTGCGATCCGGATCACGGCCGCAGCCTTTGACAGGCTTTGAAGCTCTGCGATGCGAATGAAATTGGCCAGTTGGACGAGTGTCATGCCGAGGAAGCATAACTCATCTCGCGCGCGTGACCCGTAATGTTCCTAACTGGCCATAACGGTTCGGCATAGGAACAGCGTCCAGACGGCTTTGGACGAAGCGCTCCGGCAGGGCTAGAGGCGTTGCCACGGAAGGAGTCCGTCCATGGCCTATGATGCTGAGTTGAATTTCCCTGAAATCCGCGAGGCTGTGCGCAGGCTGTGCGCGCAGTTCCCGGGCGAATATTGGCGCACGCTCGACCGCGAGCGGACCTATCCGACCCAGTTCGTCTCGGCGCTGACCGAGGCCGGCTTCCTCTCGGTCCTGATCCCGGAGGAATACGGCGGCTCGGGCCTGGGCCTGTCGGCGGCCACGGCGGTCCTGGAGGAAATCCACCGCTCGGGCTGCAACGGCGGCGCCTGCCACGCCCAGATGTACACCATGGGCACGGTGCTGAAGCACGGCAGCCAGGCCCAGAAGGAGGCTTATCTCCCGAAGGTCGCCACCGGCGAGTTGCGGCTGCAGGCCTTCGGCGTCACCGAGCCCGGGGCCGGCACCGACACCACCCGCATCTCGACCTCCGCCAGGCGGGACGGCGACAAGTACGTCGTCCGCGGCCAAAAGATTTGGATCAGTCGGGCCGAGCATTCCGACCTCATGGTCCTGCTGGTGCGCACCACGCCGCGCGAGCAGGCCGCGCGATCCTCCGACGGGATGAGCGTGCTGCTGGTCGACCTGCGCGCGGCGGTGGGCAATGGCCTGACCATCCGTCCGGTGCGCACCATGCTCAACCACGCCACCACCGAGCTGTTCTTCGACGACCTGGAGGTGCCGGCCGAGAACCTGGTCGGCGAGGAGGGCAAGGGCTTCCGCTACATCCTGGACGGCATGAACGCCGAGCGGATCCTGATCGCCGCCGAATGCATCGGCGACGGCAGGTTCTTCATCGATCGGGCCAGCGCCTACGCCAAGGAGCGCCAGGTGTTCGGCCGCGCCATCGGCCAGAACCAGGGCGTCCAGTTCCCCATCGCCCGCGCCCACGTCCAGGTCAGCGCCGCCGAACTGATGGTGCAGAAGGCCGCGGCCATGTTCGAGGCCGGCCAGCCCTGCGGCACGGAGGCCAACATGGCGAAAATGCTGGCCAGCGAGGCCAGTTGGTTCGCCGCCGACACCTGCCTGCAGACCCATGGCGGCTTCGGCTTCGCCGAGGAATACGACATCGAGCGGAAGTTCCGCGAGACCCGCCTCTACCAGGTGGCCCCGATCTCCACGAACCTGATCCTCAGCCACGTGGGCACCCACGTGCTGGGCATGCCCAAGAGCTTCTGAATGTACGATCTGCTGAAGGGCCTGCGGGTCGTGGAGGGTTCGGCCTTCGTGGCGGGGCCGACCTGCGGTCTCTACCTGGCCCAGCTCGGCGCCGAGGTGATCCGCTTCGACAATATCGGCGGCGGCCCGGACTTCCGGCGCTGGCCGCTGACCGGCTAGCGGCCGCCCGTAGCCACCGGCCTATTTTGGGCCCACAAGGCCCCCGCCCGCAATCATGGGAACATGATCGGATAGCTGTCCGCCGCGGGATTCAGGTACTCCGGGTTCATCGCAACCCCGACAGCCACTGACAACAGCACGGCGACAAGCAGCGTGACCAGCATGGCCGTCCAGACGTCCTCCCTGCGCGGATTCGGCAGGTGAGGGAGGTGGAGATGGGGACGGTTAAGGCTTGGCATTTTCATAATTCAGCCTCGCTTCGCAGATCGCCTTGCGCAGCGGCCGGTTCGGGTCCGTCGGGCCCGATCATCGCCGTTGCTGGCGACGCTTTTGATGTAGGAAGACATGCTCGAGCTTCAAGAGGGCGCCGAGGGCCTGGCCAACATCCGCGATGGATCTGAGAGCAGTCGGCAAAATGGGGCCGTGAGCGGACCGGTTGCGGAGTCCGCTTTTCGCCATTGAGCCATGGTCTGGAAATGGCGCCAAGCAGATGTTCGAGTCCTATTGGCCCGCAGGAGTCGAACATCTGACCTGCGGTAGTCGCGGAGGTTATCCATGGGCCCGGCGCAGCCTTCAGTTGATCTCAGTCCGAAGCTCCGCCAAGCGCTGCTCGCAAGCAACCCTCACCAGCCCCTGCAGAACCTCGATCCGCTGCTGTAGCCAGGAAAGCTCCTGAGCGGTGATCTTGAAGTGGGGCGAGTAACGCGCGTCGACATATGCCCGGCGCAGGAGCTCGAATGCGCGCTGCGCTGACTTCGTGTCACGGGGCCATGCCGTGATAAGTCGCGGATTCAATCGTTCGGCTTGGGAGCGCAGAAAATTCAGCCGATGGGACTTCGGGCTGTAGAGCGTCTGGACCAGTAGAAAGCCGTGATAGAGGCGTTCTGTGGCTTGGTGGAGTGCAAACGCCGCCTCCTTAGGGCCGCCATCATCGATGTAGAATTTCGCCGAACGCCTGAACCTGTCCGCACTCTCCAACCACTCGTCAAAGTGCCCCTGCGCCTCCGCCAGTAACTCGTCGGACGTTAGAGGTTTTGACTTGGAGAACTCGTGACCTTCCGCCTCGTAGAGCGCGATCCCGTCCCGCAGAATATCGATGAAGAACGGCCGGCCACGGCCGAGCTGGCGGTTCACGTCGCCGAGGCTGTGGACGATGAAGTTGGCTGGCGCGGTCAGCTCCTTGCTGATCAGGAACGCCCGCATGAGGGTGTCTTCGGCTGTACCCCAGTATTCCACGACGTCGGTGAGATCATCATGGCTTACCACCACCAGCAGGTCGTAGTCGGATGCGTAGCCGCTCTTCTTGTCCTCGACCCAGTCGCCGCGGGCGTAGGAGCCGAACAGCACGATCTTGAGGATGCGGCCCTGCTTGAGGTGCTGGTGGCTGCGGTTGCGGGTCTTGGCCTCGAACTCCTCGAACAGGACCTGCACGACGCGCTCAAGTTCGCGTCGTTTCGACTCCGGCAGGTGGTCGAGGTCGGTTCGCATCATGCGTGTGTCGCCTGCGTCGGTTTGGGTTGCAAGGCGCAGCTGGGGCCGGGGTGAGGGTGGCGTTTAGAGCTGGGCGTCATGACGTGCCGGAACCTTGGTCTTGGGAGCTTCGAGTTCGGATAGGCCTCCTGGGGCCCGTCGGAGTTGATCCTCGGATCTTGAAGTTCCAACGCGCCGTTCTGGACCCTGATTTGAATTGTGATGTGTGGGCTAGTGATGCGAGCGATCGAGGCTCGTTTCACGACGGTTTTTTCCGATGACTTATTTGGAGATCTTTCCAGTTGGCCGAATTCATGTTCTCGATTGGACGATAGCAAAATCACTTTTGGACGCTAGCTAATTCGTAAATTGGACGTCATATAAGCTGGCTGAAAACAGCGGCTGGAAAATGCACCCTCGATTTGTCGAAACTCGAATTCGCAATGCGCTGAAAGACACGCCCGTCGTTGCGCTGAACGGGCCTCGTCAGTCGGGGAAGACGACCCTCGCAAAGTTCGTGGCTGGCGAGGGTCGATCCTATTTCACGCTCGATGACGCCACAGTCTTGGAAGCCGCGCGATCTGATCCGGCCGGCTTCGTCCGTGGGCTCGACACGGCGATCATCGACGAGGTGCAGCGCGCGCCCGACCTGATGCTGGCGCTCAAGCGCTCCGTCGACGAGGACCGCCGGCCCGGCCGCTTCCTGATCACCGGTTCGGCGAACCTCATGACCATGAAGGCCGCGCGGGAATCCCTGGCCGGGCGGATGGAGGTGATTTCCCTCCTTCCACTTGCCCAGGCCGAGGTGCTTGAGCAAGGCGAGCCGACCTTCCTGACGCGGGCCTTCGCTGGAAGGCTCCCGGCGTCGGCCAAACCCGTGCTCGCCGCCGATCTCGTCGCCCTGGTGCTGTCGGGCGGATATCCGGAGGTATTGTCCCGCGACACTGCAGGGCGTCGGCGCGCCTGGTGCCGGTCCTATATCGACGCCATCGCTGGGCGGGACGTTCGCGACATTTCCACCATCGAGAAGTCTAACGAGATCCCCAACCTGATCCGGGTGGCGGCGCATCATTCGGCGCAGCTGCTCAACATCACGACGATCGGCAATGATCTCCGCCTCGCCCGCAAAACGGTCGAGAGCTATCTCGACGTGCTGGAGCAGCTCTTCCTGGTTCGCCGCCTCGAGCCTTGGCGCCGCAACGACCTCAGTCGCCTGATCAAGACGCCTAAGCTCCACTTCATGGATAGTGCTCTGCTCGCAGCCGCCAGCGGCGTGACGGAGGAACGGATCGCTGTGGACCGCGGGCTCTTCGGGCCGATCCTCGAAACCTTCGTCTTCGCCGAGCTGCAGAGGCTGGCCTCTTGGTCCGACGAGCGCCTGCGCTTCTCTCATTATCGCGACAAGGACCAGCTTGAGGTCGATGTCGTCGTCGAGAGTGAGGACGGTGGGATGGTGGGCATTGAAGTGAAGTCGTCTGCGACGGTCCTCAACACGGACTTTCGGGCCCTGAGACGTCTGTCGGATATCGCGGGCAAGGCCTTTCGGGCGGGCGTGGTGCTCTACGACGGCGACCAGACCGTCAGCTTCGGCGACAATCTCTATGCAGCGCCGATCTCAAGCCTATGGGCGTCCTGACTGCGGTCGACGGGCGGCGCTACGCAGCTGCAAGCTTCGGATGCGGTGGAGGTTTGGGGGTGCGCCCGATCAACTTCTCAGCGTCGGCGAGTAGGTCCTGCCTGACGGCGCTACGACGGTTCGTCGAGCGCCGCGGCGCGCCTCAACACTTGCTCCGCCCTGAGTCGCACCGGAGGATCGACCATCTCACCGGCGATCTTGCCGACGGCGTCATTGGTGCTGACGATGCGGCGCGCCCAGGCGATGTCATCGGCCGACGGGGCGAAGCCCTCGCGGACGAACGCCACCTGCCTGGGGTGGATGCACAGCTTGCCGCCGAAGCCCAGGTCCACGGCGTGGCACGCGTCATGTCGCGCCAAGGCGCCGTCGTCCAAGGCGAGGGTGACGCCATCGAGGGGCGGGGCTATCCCCGCCAGGCGGGAGGCCAGCACGATCTCGCAGCGGGCCGCGAGCAGCGCCGTCTGGGTGTGCGCGCAGCCCAGGTCGGCGCAGTAGTCGATCGAACCGAACGCCAGGCGCTCGACCTGGGGGTGGCGCGCTATTTCGCGGGCGGAAGCCAGGCCGGCGGCGCTCTCGATCAAGGCCACGACCCGCAGGCCGGATGGAAGGCGCGCGAAGCCGTCCGCCTCCGCCTTCGGCAGGATGACCCCGGCGAAGGCGTTGGCCTGGACCGCCGCCAGATCGAGGTCGCGCCAGGGTGTCTGCGCGCCGTTGATCCGGACATAGACGGGCAGGGAGGTGAACGCGGCGGTGAGGCTGGCGCGGGCGAGGTCCTTGCGGTCCGGCGAGACCGCGTCTTCCAGGTCGATGATGATCGCGTCGGCTCCCGATCGGGCGGCCTTGGCGAAGCGCTCGGGGCGATCGCCCGGCACGAACAGGGGCGAGATCGGGACGGGTCTGGCCTGGCTCACCGATCGCCCCTTCCGGGAGCGGGTTCAACGGCGCGTCCGAGCAGTTCCCGTTGATGTTCGCCGAGCCGTGGAACGCGACCATAGCGCCGTGGCGCGCCCGACGACGACACGCCCGGCGCGGGCATGGCGACGGGCCCGCCGGCCGTCCCGACTTCAATTCTTCGCAGGAGCGCATGCTCGGAGAGCGCGGCCATGTCGTTGAGCTCGGCGAAGGCGATGTCAGCCTGGGCAAGGGCCTCCAGCAGCTCCAGCCTGCTCCTGGCGACGAACGCCCTGGACACCAGGCTGTCCGTCTCGGCTCGGTTGCGGACCCGATCGAGGTTGGTGGCGAAGCGCGGGTCGCCGCCCAGGCCGGGATCGCCCAGGACCCCGCTCGCGAGGCTTCGCCATTCACGGTCGCTCTGGATCGAGATGATGATCTGGCGGTCGTCGGCCGAGGTGAAGACGCCGTAGGGGGCGATCGAGGGATGGGCCAGACCCAGCCGCTCGGGCGTCCGCCCGCCCTCCGCATGGAGGAGGGGGACCGTCAGCCACTCGGCCATCACCTGGAACATCGACACCTGTATGTCGGCGCCCTCGCCGGTCTCGCGCTGGGCGACGAGGGCCTCGAGGATGGCGGCGTGGGCCGATGCGCCGGTGGCGATGTCGACCACCGATATCCCGACCCGCGCCGGCGCCTCGGGACCGCCGGTGATCGACGAAAGCCCCGACTCGGCTTGGATCAGCAGGTCGTAGGCCTTGCGCGACGCGCCCGCGCCGACCTCGCCGTAGCCGCTGATGGAGCAGGTGATCAGATCGCGCCGGGCGCCGCGCAGCGCGGCTATGCCCAGTCCGAGCTTGTCGAGCGCCCCGGGCTTCAGGTTGTGGAGGAAGACGTCGGCCCGCGCGACCAGCCCCTTGAGCGCCGCCTGGCCGTCGTCGGCCTGCAGGTCGATGACGACGGACTTCTTGCCGCGGTTGAGCCACACGAAGTAGCTGCTCTGGCCATGGGCGACGTCGTCGTACCCGCGCGCGAAGTCGCCTTCCGGCCGCTCGATCTTGATGACCTCCGCGCCGGCGTCGGCCAGGCGCGCGCTGCAGAAAGGCGCGGCGACCGCCTGTTCGACCGCCACGACGACGAGCCCTTCAAGGGGCGCCTTGGGGTTGGCCATACCCGAATCTCCTGGCGGCGTCGAACGCGCGGCGATGGCGCGCCGGCGCCGAAGACCGCCAGCTAGGCGCTCCCGACCTATTCATTCAAAGACATGTTTCCTATGGCAGGTATAAGTTGGACCGCCGGTCAGGGAGCCTTGGCAATTCCATGGATGTGCGCCAGCTCAGATACTTCCTCGCCATCGTCGAGGCCGGTTCCCTTTCGAAGGCGGCGGGCCAGGTCGGCGTGGCGCAGCCCGCCCTGAGCCAGCACGTCCGGCATCTGGAAGCCGAACTGGGCGTGACGCTGCTCAACCGAAACGCCCGCGGCGTGACGCCGACCGACGCGGGTGAGCGGCTCTGCCGCGAGGCCCGGGCGATCCTCAACCAGCTTGCGGACCTGCCCCAGCAGGTGATGGGCGCCGTCACCAATCCCATCGGCGAGGTCCGGATCGGCATGTCGGGGACGGTGAGCGAGCTGGTGGGCGTCCCGCTGATAGAAGCCGCCCGCGATCGCTATCCGGGGATCCGGATACGGCTGGTGGAGGCCATGAGCGGCCACGTTCTCGACTGGTTGCGGCGTGGCGAGGTGGATGTGGCGCTGGTCTATGCGACCAGCGATCCCAAGGGCCTTGAGATCACCCACCTGCTGACGGAAGACCTTTGCCTGTTCGGCCGGCCGGGCGGCCAGCTCGACGCGCCGAAGGGAACCGTCGTCGACATGAGGGACGTCGTTGGACTTCAGCTCATCACGCCTGGCCCGACCCACGGGCTCCGGAGGGTTCTGGACGACGCCGCGGCGGTGGTCGGGGTTCCATTGCAGCCGGCCTTCGAGGTCGATTCCTACGGCAACATAAAGCGGCTGGCGCGATCCGGGATCGCCTACGCGGTCCTCACGCCGACCGCGATCGCCCGGGAGGTGGGCGAGGGCGTGTTCGAGTCCTGGCGCATCGGCCCGAAGCTCCTTCGTCGCAACATCTACCTGGCCCACTCCAGCGAGCGGCCGTTTTCCGCCGCGTCGGGCGTGGTGTCCGATCTGGCGCGGGAGGTTATCCGTCGGCTGGTGTCCGACGGCGTCTGGCTCGCCGACCTGGCCGGCGACGAGCAGGCTGGGCGGTCCTAACCTCCACCTGGGCCGCCTGGAGCCGCGACGTCGCCGCCTCGAGCGGGTCCTCCGGGCCCCAAGATTTTCGCCGCGCGGCCTTCTACTTATTGAAATCGACATCCCAGATGGCGTCTGGCCCTATTGCCGTGAGGACCGAAAAGGTCAGCAAGCGGCGAGCAGGGCGCAGTATGAAGGCGGACGTTGTCATTATTGGCGGGGGATTTGCCGGGATTTCGGCAGCATTCTTCCTGTCAAAGCATGTCTCCGTAGTTCTGCTGGAACGTGAGTCTTCACTCGGGACCCAGAGTTCAGCCAGAAGCGCCGAGCAGTTCACCGTCGGCATTTCGGCGAATACGATGCGGCCGCTGGGCCAGGCCAGTCGAGCCTTCCTCGAAAACCCGCCGCCCGGCTTCACCGATCAGGGTCTGCTGTCGCCGCGCGGCTGCCTCACGGTCGGCCGCGCTGAGCAGGTCGACCGGCTCCAGACCCTCCACGACCGGATCGCCGGGGTCGGCGCGGGCGTTCGAATGGTCTCCCGCGGCGAAGCGCTCGACCTGTTTCCGGCCTTGCTTCCGGACGGCGTCGACATCGGGGTCTATGAGCCCGGAGCCGCCGACATCGACGCCGACGCCCTGCTGCAGGGCTATGTTCGAGGCGCCAAGGCGCAGGGCGCGCAGTTCGTGACGGCCGCCGCCGTCCTGGCCATTCGCAAGGTGGGCGCCGCCTGGTCGCTGGAGACCACCGCGGGTCCCGTCGAGGCCTCGATGATCCTGAACGCGGCCGGCGCCTGGGTCGACGAGGTCGCCGCGCTGGCGAGCCTTCGTCCCCTCGGCCTTCGTCCCATGCGGCGCACGGCCTTCACCTTCGCCGCTCCGGTCGATGCCGACACCTCGCATTGGCCCTTCGTGAGCAACGTCGACTACAAATGGTACCTGAAGCCGGAAACCGGCCGCTTCATGGGAAGCCTCGCTGAAGAGGTGCTGACGCCGCCGGGCGACGTCTATCCCGACGACATGGACGTCGCCCAGGCGATCCACAACATCGAGCAGGAAACCTCCCTCCAGGTCGGCCGCCCGCTCAGCAAGTGGGCGGGGCTGCGGAACTTCGTGGCCGACCGAAACCCGGTGCTGGGCGCACGCTCCGACGCCGAGGGCTTCTTCTGGCTCGCCGGACATGGCGGCTGCGGGGTGTTGTCCTCGCCCGCCATGGGCCAGGCCGCCGCCGCGATCCTGCTGGATCGGGAGCTGCCCGAGGCCCTGCGGGAATTCGGTGTTTCGCCGGCGGACCTCTCGCCTGACCGTCCAGCCCTCACCACGCCCGCTCGTCCGACCGCGGCGAGCGCCCAGACCACCCAAGCCTGAGGCGCGCCCGCGCCCGGATCGTAGAGTCCAAGAGAGTCAACCAATGCAAGCCGACACGAAGGCCGCTCCGGGCCGCAAGCTGATCTCGTCCGGGAGCGAGTTCGAGGCCATCTACAACTACAGCCGCGCCGTGGTGGTGGGGAACCAGGTCATGGTGTCCGGGACCACGGGCTACGACTACGCCACCGGCGAATTGCCGGTGGGCGCCGCGGCCCAGGCCGAGAAGCTGTTCGGCAACCTCGAGGCCGCGCTCGTCAAGGCGGGCGGGTCTCTCGCCGATACCGTTCGTGTACGGATTTATATCTCGAGCCCGGACGCCTATGAGGACGTCATGCAGGCCTATGCCCGCGCGTTCGCCGGGGTGAGCCCGGCCTGCACGACCGTGGAAGCCAAGCTCTTCGACCCCGCCATCTTCGTCGAGATTGACCTGGACGCCATACTCAATGCGCGGGCTTAGCCTCTATCCGCACAGCCCGGACGATGTGATCGAGCGTATCGGTCAGCGGCCCCACGCCGTGCCGAAATCGGCGGATGTCGTGATCATCGGCGGCGGGATCGTGGGCGCCGCCTCGGCCTATTACCTGGCCGCTCGGGGGCTCAGCGTCGTACTGGTCGAGAAGGACCGGATCGCGTCCCACCAGTCGGGGCGCAACTGGGGCTTCGTGCGGACCCAGTACCGCGACCCGGCCGAGCTGCCCCTGGCGGTGAAGGCCCTGTCGCTTTGGCCGAACCTGGAATCGACCCTCGGCTTTCCCGTCGGCTGGCGCCGCAGCGGCTGCATCTTCGTCGCCAAGGACCAGGAAGAGCTGGCGGCGTTCGATGGCTGGCTCGAAGCGGCCGATGGCGTGGTCCCCGACGCCCGCATGATGACCGGGTCGGACGTCGCCGACCTCATGCCGGTGTTCAGGGCGCATGCGCCAGGCGCTCTCTATACGCCATCGGACGGACAGGCCGAGCCGAGCCTGGCGACCATGGCCTTCGCCTGGGCCGCCGAAGCGCGGGGCGCTCAGATCCTCGAGGACTGCGGGGCCACCGCCATCGAGACGGCGAACGGCCGGATCGAGGGGGTGACGACAGAACACGGCTTCATCCAAGCGCGGGTCGTGGTCTGCGCCGCAGGAGCCGCCTCCCACCGGTTCCTGCGCGGGGTCGGTTTGATGTTGCCCCAGCAGGTGGTGCGCAATACCGTCTCGCTCACCGCGCCGATGCAGCCGCTCAGCCAGGCCTGTTTCTGCGGCTTCGGCGTGGGTCTTCGCCAGCGGGGCGACGGCTCGTGCATCCTGGCGGCGGAATCAACCTCCGACATCGACGTCACGCTCGACCTGATGCGAGCCTCGCGCTTCTTCCTGCCGAGCTTCGTGACCCATAGAAAAGCCTTCGCCTTCAGCGTCGGCCGGCCGCTGCTCGACGATCTTCACGACCGCGTCTCGTTGAGCCCGGAAGAGCGGATCATCGAGCCGCGGCGCCAGCGTCTCCAGGTCAACCAGCGGCGGGCGGGCGAGACGGCCAGGCTGCTGCAGACCCTGTTCGGCGGCCTCGACCAGGTCGCCGTCGTCAAGTCGTGGGCCGGCGCCATCGATGTGCTTCCCGACGCCTTGCCGGTCATCGACGGCGCGACGGCCGTTCCGGGCCTGATCGTGGCGACCGGCTTCTCGGGCCACGGTTTCGGCCTGGGCCCGGCCGTGGGCCAGGCCGTGGCCGACCTCGCCACCGGCGCGGCGCCGGACGTCGACCTCTCGCCGTTCCGCCTTGATCGCTTCGCGCGCGGCGACTACCGCCGCCCCCATGCGCCCCTCTGAAACAGGCGCCCGCCATGACCGAACGCAACACAGCCCACTACCAGGAGATCGCCGGCCGTCTCTCGCCGTCGTCCAAGGCCTTCATCGATGGCCGCTTCGTCGCCGCGCGAGGCGGCGCGACCTTCGAGACCTGCAACCCCGCCACCGGTGAGGTCATCGCCGCGGTGGCGCATTGCCAGGCCGAGGACGTGGACATCGCCACGGCCAGCGCACGCCGGGTCTTCGCCGACGGCGCCTGGTCGCGGGCCGCGCCCGAGGCGCGCAAGCTCGTCCTGCTGCGTCTCGCCGATCTCGTTCGTGCGAACGCCGAAGACCTGGCGGTCCTCGAAAGCCTCGAGAGTGGCAAGCCGATCCGCGACTGCCTGCGCGAAATCGGCGAGGAGGTGCCCAACACCTTCCAGTGGTACGCCGAGCTCATCGACAAGACCTTCGGCAAGGTGGCCGCCACCGGCGAGGCGGCCCTGGCGATGATCGTGCGCGAGCCGGCGGGCGTGGCCGGCCTGGTCCTACCGTGGAACTTCCCGCTGCTGATGGCGGCCTGGAAGCTGGCGCCGGCGTTGGCGAGCGGCTGTTCCACCGTCGTCAAGCCCGCCGAGCAGACCTCGCTCACCGCCCTGCGCCTCGCCGAACTGGCCAGCGAGGCAGGCCTGCCCGACGGCGTCCTGAACGTCCTGCCCGGGATGGGCGAGACCGCCGGCCAGGCGATCGGCCGCCATCCCGACATCGACCTGGTGTCCTTCACCGGCTCGACGGAGGTCGGGGCCCATTTCCTCCGCTACGCCAGCGAAAGCAATCTGAAGCCGGTGGGCCTCGAAATGGGCGGGAAGAGCCCGTTCATCGTGCTCGACGACGCCGAGATCTCCGACGACCTGGTGGAGAACGCGGTCACCTCGGCCTTCTGGAACGGCGGCCAGAACTGCTCGGCCAATATGCGCCAGATCGTGGCGATGAAGGTCCGGGACGAGTTCCTCGACCGGGTGGTCAAGCGGACCGCACAGCTGCGGATCGGCGATCCGCTGGATCCTGAAACCGACATGGGCCCCATGGTTTCCGATGAGCAGCGAAACCGGGTCACGGGCTATCTGGAATCCGGCCGCGCCCAGGGCGCGCGCACCGCGCTCTCGCTGGCCGAGGCCCATGGCCGCGCGTCCGGCAGCTTCCTGGGACCGACGGTGTTCGACGACGTCACGCCGCAGATGACCATCGCCCGGGAGGAGATATTCGGCCCCGTGCTGGGCGTCATCCCGGTCGGGTCCGTCGAGCAGGCCCTGCAGACGGCGAACGATACCGTCTATGGTCTCCACGCGACCATCTACACCCGTGACCTCGACAAGGCGCTATTCATGGCCAGGCGCCTGGCGTGCGGAACCGTCTCCGTCAATGGATTCACCGAGGGCGACCTGAAGACGCCCTTCGGGGGCTACAAGCGGTCCGGCTCCTTTGCGCGCGACAAGGGCGTCGAAGCCATGGACCAGTATCTCCAGACCAAGACCATTTGGATCACCACCCATGCGCGCTGGAGCTGAATTGATCATCTCCGTCACCGACCACAGGAGGGCGTGACCATGGCCCGCCGTCTTCCATCCCTGAACGCCCTGCGCTGCTTCGAGACCGTGGCGGCCCAACTGAGCATCAAGAAGGCCGCCGCGGCGCTGCACATCAGCGAAAGCGCGGTCAGCCGCCAGGTGCGCATACTGGAGGACCAGCTGGGGCTGGTGCTGTTCCGCCGCAGCCACAGCGGCCTGGAGATCACCGAGGCGGGCAAGGCGCTGGCGGCCAGCACGGGGGGCGCGTTCGACCAGATCGCGCGCACCATCGACTCCTTCCAGCGCGACCAGGATACGGTCCAGATCAAGGTGCTCCCCACCCTGGCCCTGCGCTGGCTCTATCCCCGGCTCAGGCGTTTCCAGGCCCAGAATCCGCTGATCCAGGTCGTCGTCCATACCCGCTGGCACGACATGATCTCCGGCGACGGCGAAGCCGAGCTCGGCATCCGTTACGGCCTGGGCAACTGGGCGCGGGACTGCGTCACCGAGCTCTATCCCGAGTGGCTCGCGCCGGTCTGCGCGCCCGACTACGTGTCCGGCCGCAAGCTGGAGACAGCCGAGGACTTCGATCGCTGCACCCTGCTGCATCCGCAGCCCAACCATGACGACTGGCGGGTGTGGTGCGCCGGCTGGGGCGGCGGCGACTTCAACACCGACGGCGGCCTTGATTTCGACGTGCTCGACATGGCCTTGCGCGCGGCGGAAGCAGGCTTCGGCCTGGCCATCAGCGACGTGGTCCTCGCGCAGGACACCATCGAGGCCGGGCAACTGGTCGCGCCGATCGATCGCGCGGTCCCGAGCGGGGTCTCGTACTTCCTGGTGCGCCCGCCGGACCTGAGCGAACGCCGCCAGGTGAGACTGCTCCACGAGTGGATCTGCGACGAGATGAGCGACTCGCGCAAGATCATCGATTCCTATCGTCATTGAGTTGTGGCGATGACCGAAGCTGGCAAGCGCAACTTGCGCCTCATCCTTGGCATGGGAGGCCTCGCGGCGATCTTCGTCGCGATCTTCCTGGTCGGCGACCGGCGGCAAGAGCCGGAGGCGGCGCGCGCCTTCCAGATCCCGCTCAGCTCGGACATCCGCAGCACCAGCCCCGGCGTGAACCGTGACGCCAATACCGACACGGTGATGATGCACGTCTTCGAGGGCCTGGTGGCCTATCGCGAGGACGGAACACCGGGCCTCCTGCTGGCCGACTCGATCGACGTTTCGCCGGACGGCAAGCGATACGAGTTCCGCCTGCGCCGGGGGGTCAGGTTCCACAACGGCGAGCCGATGACGGCGCGCGACGTCGTCTGGTCATGGCGACGTTACCTCGACCCCAAGACGGGCTGGTCCTGCCTTTCGGCCTTTGACGGCTCGCGGGGCGCGAAGATCCAGGCGGTCGAGGCGCTGGATACGGAGCGGGTGGTCTTCACCCTCAGTCAGCCGCAGCCGCTGTTGCTGACCCAGATGGCCGACATCCAGTGCGGCGGCTCGGCGATCATCCACGCCGCGTCGCTGAACCCGGACGACAGCTGGCGATGGCCGGTGGCGACCGGGCCCTACCGGCTGACCTCCTGGAAACGCGGGCGCCACATCGATCTGGAGGCGTTTGCCCAGTACAGCAGCCGGCCGGGTCCGAGGGACGGCAATACGGGCGGCAAGGTCGCCCATGAGCCACGTCTGCGCTGGCTGATCATCCGCGACGCGGCGTCGCGCCTGGCGGCGCTCAGCAAGGGGCAGGTCGACGTCATGCCCGAACTGCCCGCGCCGGAAATGCTCCAGGTGCGCCAGCTGAAAGACGTGACCATCGTCGTCAAGCCGATGCTGGGAGCCTATGGCCTCCTGGTCCAGGACCATGACCCGTTGCTGGCCGATCCGCGGGTCCGGCAGGCGATCGCGCTCAGCATCGACAGGCGAGCGGTCGCGGGCCTGGTCACGGCCGACGTGGCCGGCGCCAACCCCTCGATGGTTCCGACGGCGAGTCCCTACCACACGGCCGCCCACGACATGGGCGCCGTCCACGATGTGGAACGGGCGCGGCGGCTCCTGGCTCAGGCCGGCTATCGCGGCCAGCCCATCATCCTGACGACCAACCGCCGCTACCCGGCGATGTTCAACCAGGCCCTGGTCGTCCAGGCCATGGCGCGGGGGTCCGGCCTCAACATCAAACTCGAGGTCGTCGAATGGGCGACCCAGATGGACCGGTGGCGGAGCGGGCGGTTCCAGCTCATGTCGTTCGGCTTCTCGGCCCGCGCCGACCCGTCGCTGAACTACGAGTCGATCCTCGGCGACCGCGTCGCCAACAAGAGCAAGGTCTGGGACAATCCGGCCGCGCTGGCCTTGGCGGCCGATGGGCTTCGCACATCGGATCCGAAGGCGCGGCAGGCGATCTTCGACCAGCTTCAGGTGCTGATGATCCAGGACGCCCCCTTCATCGCGCTCTTCAGTCCGCCGGACGTGAACGCGGTCCATCGCAGCGTCACCGGCTTCAGTTCGTGGCCCTTTGGGCGCGCCCGGTTCTGGGGCGTCCGGCGGTCGGCGGGAGCTCCGAAATGACCCGATACGTCATCACCCGGATCATGCTCGCCATACCCACCCTGCTCCTGGCGCTGGCCGCCATCTTCTTCCTGGTGAGGCTGATCCCCGGCGATCCGGCCCAGCTGATGCTGGGCGACGTCGACGATCCCGCGGCGCTGGCGCGCATCCGCCAGGAGCTGGCGCTCGACCAACCTCTGCCGGTCCAGTTCGGCCACTGGCTGCTGCAGCTTCTGCGCGGCGATCTTGGCCAGTCGATCACCCTCGACAGCCCAGTGTCGGAACTCCTGCTGCCATCCTTCGCCGTCACGGCGTCACTGGTCGTCCCCGCCGTTGTCGTGGCGGCGCTGATCGCCATTCCGGCCGGCGTCGTGGCGGGCTGGAAGCAGAACACCCGCCTGGACGTGGGCGTGATGACCCTGGCGACCCTGGCCCTGTCCATCCCGAGCTTCTGGCTGGGCCTGATGTTCCTGCTGGTGTTCGGGGTCTATCTGAACCTGTTGCCGGTCGTGGGCTACGTGTCGCCGCTGGAGGACTTCTGGCAGGGCCTGAGCTATCTCGTGCTGCCGGTGATGTCCCTGGCTCTGATCGAGGCCGGCGTCCTGATCCGCCTGGTCCGGGCCAGCGCCATCGAGGTCCTGGGCCTGGACTACATCGCCCATGCGCGGGCCAAGGGGCTGACCGAGGCCGCGGTCATCGTGCGCCACGTCCTTCCCAACGCGATGGCGCCCACCTGGACGATGATCGGGCTCACGCTCGGGGGCCTGCTCGGCGGCGCGGTGGTGACCGAGACCGTCTTCTCCCTGCCTGGGCTCGGACGGCTGATGGTCGAGAGCGTCTTCGCCCGCGACTATCCCGTGATCCAGGGCTGCATGGTCATCGTCACCGTCGCCTATGTGAGCGTCAACCTGCTCACCGAGATCACCTATCCGATCTTCAGCCCGGGAGCTCGCGATGCGTGAGGGCCGCTGGATGACCATCACCCGCCAGCCCAATGCGATCGCCGGCGGCGTTCTGATCCTCGTCATGCTTTGCGGGGCGATCTTGGGCGCGGTGCACACGCCATACGATCCGATCGCCGTGGACTTCTTCCATCGCCTGAAGCCGCCGACCCCCGAACATTGGCTGGGCACCGACGAATGGGGACGAGATGTCCTCAGCCGCCTGCTCGCCGGCGCCGTCGTCAGCGTCGGGATCGCCGGTGTGACCGCCTTGATCGCCACCTCACTGGGCGCCCTGATCGGCGCCACGGCGGGCTTCCTGGGCGGCTGGTTCGACAAGGCCGTGATCGCGCTCATGGACGCCCTGCTGGCGTTCCCGGCCCTGATCATGGCCTTGGCCCTGGTGGCGATCTTCAGCTCGAGCGCCTTCACGCCGATCATCGCGCTTAGCGTGGCCTATCTGCCCTCGGTGGTGCGCGTGGTGCGCGCCTCGGTCCTGGTCCTGCGGCGGAGCGATTTCGTCGACGCCTCGACAGTCATGGGCAATAGCCGCGCCATCACCCTCCTGCGCCATATCCTGCCCAATACCGTCGCACCGGTGATCGTCCTGGCCACCTCGCTCTTCGGCTGGGCGCTGCTGGCCGAGTCGGCCCTGTCGTTCCTTGGACTGGGCACGCCGCCGCCGGCGTCCAGCTGGGGCGGCATGCTGTCGGACAGCCGCAACTATTTCGCCGATGCGCCCTGGCTGGCCGTCGCGCCGGGCCTGGCGCTCTCGCTGGCGCTGCTGGGGGTCAACCTGTTCGGCGACGCGCTTCGCGACCTGCTGGACCCGCGGATGCAGAAGCCATGACCGACGCCATCTCCTCCATACGCCCCGTGCTCGCCGTCGACCGCCTCTCGATCGCGGTCGGGGCCAAGCGACAGCGCCGGGTGGTCGACGAGGTCAGTTTCTCGATGGGTTCGGGTGAGATCGTGGGGCTCGTGGGCGAGTCCGGCAGCGGCAAGACGATGATCGGTCGCGCCCTGCTGCGGCTGCTGCCGCCCGCCGCCGCGGTCGTCGACGGCCAGGTGACCTTCGACGGCGTCCAACTTTCCTCGCTGAACGACGCGCAGATGCGCGGGCTGCGGGGACGCCGCATCGGCGCGGTGTTCCAGGAGCCCATGGCCTCCCTGAACCCGGCGATCACCGTCGGCGCGCAGATCACCGAAGGTCTCATCCTGCACGACGGACTGACGCCCGCCGACGCCCGCCGCCAAGCCCTCAGGATGCTGGAAAAGGTCAAGATCGCCGACCCCGACGATATCTTCCAGGCCTACCCCCATCAGTGTTCCGGGGGCATGCGTCAGCGCATCATGCTGGCCTCGGTGCTGGCCCTGCGGCCCGCCCTGCTGATCGCCGACGAGCCGACGACCGCCCTGGACGCCCTGATCCGCAAAGAGGTCATGGACCTCATGGCGGCGCTCGCCAGCGAGATCGGGACAGCGGTGCTGTTGATCAGCCACGACCTGGCCATGGTCGCGCAATATGCGGACAAGGTCGTGGTGCTGCGCGGCGGACGGGTCGTCGAGCAGGGACCCACCAGCGATATCCTGCTCCGGCCGCAGGCCGAATACACCCGCGCGCTCATCGCCGCCCTGCCGGCGCGGGATACGGCGGCTGCCGGCGCGCCACCGGCCAAGGCGGCGCTCGTGGAGATCGAGAACCTCTGCGTCGACTTCAAACGCCGGGGCCTGGGTTTCGGCCGGGCCGCGCGCCGCGTCCGGGCGGTCGAGGACGCGACCCTCGACATCCGCAGAGGCGAGGTCCTGGCGGTGGTCGGCGAGTCCGGTTCGGGCAAGACGACCATCGGCCGGGCCCTGCTGCGCCTATGTGGGACCGCGGCCGGCGCCATGCGCTTCGCCGGGTCCGACGTGGGCGAGCTCCAGGGGCGGGCCCTGGCGGACTATCGAGGCCGGACCCAGATGGTGTTCCAGGATCCGTTCTCCTCGCTGGATCCGCGCATGAAGCTCGGCGAACTGGTCGCCGAGCCCCTGCGGCGCACCGGCGTGAGCCGGGACGAGCGGCAGGCCCGCGCGCGCCAGGTGCTGGAGGAGGTCGGTCTCGCCGGCGACTATGCGGAGCGCTATCCGCACGAACTCTCCGGAGGCCAGCGCCAGCGGGTCTGCATTGCGCGGGCCGTCATCAGCCGCCCGGAGTTCATCGTCGCCGACGAGCCCGTCTCGGCCCTCGACGTCACCGTGCAGCATCAGGTCCTGGGCTTGCTGGCTCAGCTCCAGCGGACCTACGGTTTCTCCTACCTCTTCATCTCGCATGACCTGGGCGTGGTGGAGCAGATCGCCGATCGCGTCGTGGTCATGTACCGCGGACGGATCCTCGAGCTGGGCTCCCGGGACGCCATCTATGATCGCCCCCAGCACCCCTACACTCAGCGCCTCCTGGAGGCGACGCCGAGGATCGTCCGGCGAGCGGCCGGCGGATTTGAACTCACCCTGCCGCGTCCCACCCGGATAGACCCCCCGGCCGGATACGCGTTCTTCAATCACGGGAGCATGCCAGGCGCCGCCCTCAGCCAGGGCGAGCCTGTCATGGTGGAAATCGCGGCGGGACATTCGGTCTGCTGCATGGCGCGCTAGGCGTTTTTGCTGGCCGGCGTTCGACTTATTGAAATCGACATCCCGCCCCGCCCGGGTCTCTTCTCCACCGCAAGCCTGGAGATATTCGGAGTGGGACGCGTGGCGGACAGCAGCAGTTTCGGCGACACGGAGGCCCGGTACAGGGCGCCTCTCGAGCGCTTCTTCGACGGCGCCATGACGCCGGGCGAAACGGTCCATGCCCTGGCCCACTACCATGAGCTTTTCACCGTCCGCACGGTCGCGCGCGGCGGAGCGCCCCGCCCCTTGCCCCAGGGCGCGGGCGCGCTCCCCGATATCGCCCTGGAGGCCGACGGCAGGACCTTCGACATCTACGACTATCTGGCGACCAATCGTGTCGCGGGCCTTCTCGTCATGAAGGACGGGAAGGTCGTCTGCGAGAACTACGAGCTCGGCGCGACCCCCGAGACCCTTTGGGCGTCGTGCTCCATGGCCAAGTCGATTGCGTCCACCCTGGTCGGCGCCGCGATCCTGGACGGCCACATCGAAAGCCTCGACGATCCCCTGCCGCGCTACATCAAGCCGCTCGCCGCGAGCGCCTATGCCGATGTGAGCGTCCGCCAACTGCTCCAGATGACGTCCGGCGTCCAATGGGACGAGACCTATACCAACCCCAAATCCGACCGGCGCAGGCTGCTTGAGACCCAGTTGAAGTTCGAGCCCGGGGCGGTCGTCCGGCACATGAGCCAGTTACCGCGGGGCGCCGCGCCGGGTTCGTCCTGGAAGTACAATACGGGCGACTCCTATCTGGTCGGTGAGCTGCTGCAGGCCGCGACCGGCGTCGATCCGACCCAATATCTCTCGACCAAGGTCTGGGCGCGCCTGGGCATGGAGCGGGACGCGCACTGGTGGGTGGAAGGCCAGGGCGGGATGGTCTTCGCCGGCAGCGGGATCAGCGCGACGCTCCGCGACTATGCCCGCTTCGGGCAGCTGGTCCTCGACGAGGGCCGGATCGACGGCGAATCCATCGTACCCGAGGGCTGGTTCCAGGAGGCCGGCGCCGCGGCCGTCGTGGGGGGGCGGAAGGTCCCCTACGGCTACATGTGGTGGCTGCCTGAACTGGCCGATCCGGTGCTGGAAGGTTCCTTCCAGGCCGAGGGAATCTATGGGCAGTACCTGCACATCAATCCCCGCGAGCGCCTGATGATCGTGCTGCTCAGCGCGCGCTCCAAGCCCAGCTTCCGTTCCCGGCTCGAGTTCGACGACGACGCGTTCTTCGCCGCCGTCGCCAAGGCGCTGCGCTAGCGCCCTTACCCGATCGAACCCCGCGCATGCGCCCCCCGCCAATACCATCGAACCGCTGGATCAACCTGACCTCGGCGCTCGCCCTCGCCCTCTTGGCGACGGTTCCTGCAACCGCTCATGCCCAGGCCGGCGCGCGCTCGCCGATCGAAACCGACGCGACCAACACCTTCGACGCCTGGCGAAACATCCATGGGGGTCTCAGCACGGGTCATGCCCTGCTCAACAGGTTCGATCTCTCGGTCACCCTCCACGGCGAGGCGTGGGGGCGGCCCGGCCTCACGGGGCGGCTGCTCTATCATCGGATCGACGGCGACGCCCTGAGCGGAGACCTGGTCGGCGACGTGCAGGGCGTCGACAACATCAGCGCCTCGGGCGCCCATCGCCTGATGGAGGCCTGGGTCGAACAGGACTTCGGCGATCGGGGTTCGGTCCGGGCCGGCCTGATGGACCTCAACGCCGAGTTCGACGGGATCGAACCGGCCGGCCTGTTCCTCAACAGCTCCCATGGCATCGGCGCGGAGATCGCCCAGAGCGGTCGAAACGGGCCGTCGATCTATCCAACCAGCGCCCTCGGAATCCGCGGCGAGCTGCGCCGTGGGGCGTTCACTGTCCGCGCCGCGGCCTTCGACGGCGTTCCGGGGGATCTGGACCGGCCCGAGGCGCTGGCGGCGGTCGATCTGGCCGAGGACGACGGCGCCCTGATCATCGGTCAGGCGGACGTGACGGGGGAGGGCGGCCTTCGGGTCTCCATGGGCGTCTGGCGCTACACCGAGAGTTTCGCGCCGAGCGAAACCGGCGAACGTCGATCGGACCGCGGCGCCTATGCCTCCATCGAAGGGCCTCTGGCGCCTCGCGGCGGCCTTTCGGGGTGGGTGCGGGTCGGGGTTTCCGGTCCGAAGCCGTCGGCGGCGGTCCGTCAGTTCAGCGGCGGTGTGGTGATGGACGCGCCGTGGGCGGGACGGCCGCACGATCAGCTCGGATTCGCCGTTACTAGGGCGGAGTTCGGCGGAGCGCCCCATCGGGCGAGTGGCCGGCCCGACGCCGAGACCGCGTTCGAGATCACCTATCGCTACGTCGCCAACGACTGGCTCAGCCTGCAGCCCAACCTCCAGTACGTGGTCGGCCCGGGCGCCGCGCCCGGCCTCGACAACGCCGTGGTCCTGGGCCTGCGGGTCACGCTGACGACAGACCGCCTACAGGAGTGAATGGACGCGATGATCGCCAACCAGGCTGTGATAGTCCGGGCCTCGATCTCGTGCCGCACCGGGGATGGCTTGTTGCATTGGATCGGCCAACCGGAGCCGGCGACATGAAGGCCAAGCTTCGCGTCATCCACCGATGGATATCGCTTTGCGTGGCGACGCTCTGGGTGGTGCAGGCGCTCTCGGGCGCCTACCTGGTCTTCCACCGCTCGATCGACGACATGACGCTTGGGGCCTCGGGCCGCCCGCAGGACGCGGCGGCGATCGGCCGGGCCATCGCCTCGCTTGAGCGACAGCCCCCGGGCGGACAGGTCCTGCAGTATTTCCGAAGTGGCGGCGTCGAGGGCCAGGTCGACCTCCTGGTCGATCGTCCGGACGGCCGTCGGCAGGTCGTGCGCATCGACGGCGCCACCGGCGAGGTGCTGCGCCAGAGCGCCTGGGAACGACCGCTGTCGCAGGTGGCGATCTCGCGTCAGGTGTTCCTCCTGCATAAGCAGCTCCTGTCGGGCGCGGTCGGCGACTGGTTCGTGGGCCTCAGCGGCGTGCTGCTGGCGACCAACCTGCTGATCGCCCTGCGGCTCGCCTGGCCCGCGCGGGGCCGTTGGCGCAACACGCTTGTCCCGCAGCCTTCAAAGTCGCCCGCCATGACCGCCCTGGCCTGGCACCGGGCCGTGGGCCTCTGGCTCGCGCCCATGGGCCTGCTCGCCGCGCTGACGGGGGCCCTCATCGTCTGGTCGCCGCAGCTGGAGCGCGCGGCGGGCGCGACCCTCCCGCCGCCGGCGCGATGCGCATCCGCCGTCGACGGCGCGCGCAGGGTGGAGCCCGGGGTCGCGGAGCAGGCCGCTCGCGCCGTCTATCCCGATGGCCTGGTCGCCGTCGTCACCCTGCCGAGGGACCGTTCCTGCTATGCCGTCCGCTTGAAGCGGCCGGGCGAATGGCGCCGCGTCTACGGCACCACGATCGTCTATGTGGACGCCGCCAGCGGCCTCGCCCTGAAGAGCCGCGACGCCCTGGCCGCGCCGACACCGGTTCGGATGGTGATGGGCCTCTATCCGCTGCATGCCGGCGAATGGGGTGGGATCGCCACCCGCGTGCTGGCGCTCGTCGTCGGAATTTGGCTGTGCGCCACGATCGTGCTCGGGGTCACCCTGTGGCTGAAGCGTCGGCCCGGCGGCAAGCCCGCGCCCAGGTCCGCGCGATGACGATCTTCGCCCAACTTTTTTGACGCCCGGCCTGCGATTAATTGAAATCGACAAGGCGCCTGGTGCGTGATGACCTCCAATTGTGACAAGAATAACCGCAAGTTCGATTGCGCCACAAATATAGGTAGAGCAATTCTACCTCACGAGTGGTTGTCAAAAGACGCGCGGTCTCAATGAATTCTGGACCATATCAATAGGTCCAGCTGTCAATCCTGAATTCGCTGTCCTGGGGGATAGAAGTGAAGCGCCAGATGACGACCGTAGGCCGTGCGGGATGCCCCGCCCTAATGCTTTCATTGCTGATGAGCGGAAGCGCGCTCGCCCAGGCCGCCGACGCGCCGCGCGATCGCGTCGAGTTGGACGAGGTCGTCGTCACCGCCGACCGCAAGAACACCTTCAGCGCCGACTATGTCCAGGCCGGCGCCTTCCGCGATGCGCGGGTGATCGAGACCCCTCTGACCGTCGCGGTCATTCCGAAGGACCTGCTGACCGCCCAGCAGGCGCTCAGCGTCCTCGACGCGGTGCGCAACACCGCCGGCGTCAGCCAGTCCCAGATCAACAGCGTGATCTACAGCAACCTGTCGATCCGCGGCATCCCGGTGGACAACACCACCAACTACCGGCTGAACGGCGTCCTGCCGATCATCAACTTCATCGACATGCCGATGGAGAACAAGGATCGCGTCGAGGTCCTGAAGGGCGCGGCTGGCCTCTACTACGGCTTCGCGACCCCGTCCGGCGTGGTCAACCTGGTGACCAGCCGGCCGGTGAGCGGAGACCTCACCAACCTGAACCTGTTCGGCAATATCCACGGCGGGGCCGGTGCGCATATCGATGCGAGCCGCAGCTGGGGCGACATGGGCCTGCGGATCAACGCCGCGATCGCCAACCTGGAGACGGGGGTTAAGCGCACCGAAGGCGAACGCAAATTCGTGTCCGGCGCCTTCGACTGGAAACCCAACGAGAAATTCCTGCTCCAATTGGACGCCGAGTACATCAACAAGGAGGTGACCGAGCCGACGGAGTTCGCGTTGCCCGCCCCGGTGAACGGGGTAATCGTCCTGCCGCCGCTGCAAAGCGCCTCGAAGAACCTCGGCGCGGCCTGGCTGCTGGCCGAAGGCTACGAATACAATCTGATGGCCCGGGCGAGGTATAACTTCAGCCCGGCGTGGAGCGCCTCGTTCAGCGCCGGTGAATCCTATCTGGACCGTACGCGGCGCTACTCGTCGTTCTTCGGATACGACCTGACGACCGGCGACGGGACGGTCGGCATCGGCCTGTTCCCCGACAACACCTATCGCGCCGTGATCTATCGCGGCGACTTGGCCGGCGCATTCCGGACGGGACCCATCAAGCACGAGCTGTTGATCGGCGCCGCCGACTACACGCGCAAGTCGGTGATCACCGCGGCGGTCCGCTCCCGGTTCGCGCAAAACCTGCACAATCCGGTGGTCATCCCGGAACAGCCGACGCCGCGCGGCACCGTCCTGACGACCTCGAAGGTCAAGGACGTGGGGGTCTATATCTTCGAGCGGGCGACCTACAACGAATGGCTACAGCTCACCGTCGGCTACCGGAAGACCGACTACAGCGACAAGAGCCCGACCACCAGCTATGAGGCCAGCCCCGGTTCGCTCTCCTACGGCCTGCTGATCAAGCCGCGCAGTTGGATCAGCGTCTATGGCAACTACGTGGAAGGCCTGGAATCGGGCGGCATCGTCCCGCAGATCGCGGTGAACGCCGGTCAGATCATGCCGGCCGCCGTCAGCGAGCAGACGGAGTTCGGGATCAAGTGGGAGCCCAAGCGCGGCCTGTTGCTGACCGCCGCCTATTTCGACATCAGCCGGGCGTCCTCGTATCTCAACAGCGCCAACGTGTTCGTCCAGGACGGTCAGGCCTCCTACAAGGGCCTCGAGCTCAGCGCGGCCGGTGAGCTCACCCGGGAACTGTCGATCTCGGTCAGCGCCGTCTCCCTCGAGGCGAAACAGACCTCTGGCGCCGCCACGGTCGTCGGCAAGCGGATCGAGAACACCGCCGAGTTCAGCGGATCGATCTTCGCCGAGTACAGGGCGCCGTTCCTGGACGGCCTGCGCCTCTCGGCCGGCCTGTTCTACGTCGGCGACCGGGCGGTGAATGCGACCAACAACGCCTTCGTCGGCGACTACACGACGCTGGACTTGGGCGCGAGCTACCAGACCGAGCTCTTCGACAAGCCGGTCACCTTCCGGGTCTATGGCGAGAACGTGACGGGCGTGAAGTACTGGGCCGCGACGGGCTCCAGCCTCGCCGCCCAGGGCCTGCCCCGTTCGGTCAAGTTCTCGATCTCCACGTCTTTCTGATCGCCCGACCGATGAACATGTTGAGGAGAGCTGGTGTGTTTAAGGTCCTGGCCGGCGCCGCTGGCAGTCTGTTGCTGGCCAGCACGGCGATGGCGCACGAGGTGTGGATCGAGCGTGACGCCGGCGGTCCGGCCCGTATCTTCCTCGGCGAGCCGGACTATCCGCGCCCGGTCGGCGCCGATCCGGAGTTTCCGAAACTGAAGGCGCCGTTGGTGTTCACCGACGATCCATCCAAGCCCGCGGCGCTGACGCGCAAGGCCGACCACATCGAGGCGGCCGTGCAGGGTTCCGGCGATGTCCGCCTGGTCGACGCCAACGTGTTCGAACCCGACCCGACGCCCGACGGCGGCTTCACCGGCAGGATCTACTACGCCAAGGCCGGTAGGTCGGAGACCCGATCGGCCCTGGACTTCGAGGTCGTGCCTCGCAGCCCGGGGAGCGACCAATTCCAGATCCTGTTCAAGGGCCAGCCGGTCAGGGAAGGGGTGCGGATCACCAATCCTGAGGGGTGGGTCAAGAACATCAAGTCGGACGCCGAGGGCCGTTTCAGCGTCCCGACCCCGTGGAAGGGCCGCTATCTGGTGACAGTCGATCGCAAGGACGACGCCGGCGCGACCCTGTTCGGAAAGCCCGTGAAGAGCGTCACCCACATCACGACGGTCAGCTTCACCGTCCCCTGAGGCGTTCTCGCCGCGCCATCCTGACGACGGATCGGCGCGGCGTCGGACGGACCCGTGGGGGCGACCTCCAACCTATCTCCAAGGAACAGGATCATGCAGATTCCGGTCGCCTCGACCCTTGCCCGGCTGATCGGCGCCGTCATCGGCCGAGATGCGGCGAACGCCTTGATCGACCTCGTCGACATCGATCCCGCGATCGGCGCAGGGACAGGCGACCAGGTCCGGCGCGCGGTCATGGCCCAGGCGTTGAACCTGCTGCTGCTCGAGGACCTGCTCGCCCGGGCCCCGACGGGCGCGGCCTATGTCGCCGACCTCGCGGCGGCCGGGCGGCGCCTGGTGTTCGATCACGGCGCGGTGCGAACGGTCGGCCTGTCCGGCATGGGCGCATTGCCCGCCGGAGAGGTGGCCCTGACCCGGGTCCTCAAGCCTTTGGGTTACGCCATGGCCGAGACCTATCCGCTCGATCGCCTCGGCATGACCGGACGATCCTACACCCAGCTCGACTATCCGGAGACGCTCCCGCAGTTCTTCGTCAGCGAGCTGCATGTCGAGCGCTTCTCCTCGAAGTTCCAGGAGGCCGCGCGCCGTGTGACGGCGCGGTCCGAAGATCCCCTGTCCTCGGGGGACGTCGCCAAGCTCGAGATCTTGGCGGCGACGGGCGGACTGGGCTTCGAGGACGCCCGCACCCTACTGCCCCGGCTCGTCGCCTGCTTCGGCCGCCAGCATGTGGACGCCGCCTGGAGCGACTACGAAATCCTGCTCTCGGAGTCGGCCGAAATGGCCTGGATCGCCACCGAGGGCAACGCCTTCAACCACGCCACGGATCGCGTCGCCTCCATCGGCTGGGTGGTGGCGCGCGAGCGTGGACTCGGCCGTCCCCTGAAACCGACCATCGAGGTCTCGACCAATGGCCGGATCTGGCAGACCGCCTTTCTCGCCGACCCGGCCCAGCGCACGTTCATCGGCCCAGATGGCGGGCTGCTGGCGCGCGAGGTTCCGGGCTCGTTCTTCGAGTTCATCCAGCGCGAGCCCGATCCCGACACCGGGCGCCTGGACCTCTCCTTCGACAGCAGCAACGCGCAGGGCATCTTCAAGATGACCAGCGCGCGCCAGGCCTAGGCTATGTCGGCCAGCAGCGCTGTCCGTCGCGACCTGGCGCGCGTCCTGGAGGCCGGTGCGCTCGTGGCCGAGGAGGATCATCCCGCCTATGAGCGCGGCTATCGCTACGGAGCGGGCAGGGCCCTGGCGGTTGCGCGGCCGGGCTCGGTGGAAGGGGTTCGCGATGTCGTCCGATACTGCCACCGTCACGACATCCCCATGGTCGCGCAGGGCGCCAACACCGGCCTGACCGGCGCGAGCACGCCCGACGACAGCGGTCGCCAGGTTGTCGTCAGCCTCGAGCGCCTCGCGGGAATCGAAAGGCTCGATGTCGCCGACCGCAGCGCCAGCGTCATGGCCGGCGCCCGGCTCAGCCGGCTCAACGCCGAGGCCCAGGCGTTCGGGCTGCAGTTTCCGATCGACCTGGGCGCCGACCCGACGATCGGCGGGATGGTGGCGACGAACACGGGCGGCGCGAGGCTCATCCGCTACGGCGATGTGCGGCGCAATCTGCTGGGGTTGGAGGTGGTGCTCGCCGACGCGGACGCCTCGATGGTCTCGATGATGCGCGGCCTGCGAAAGGACAACTCCGGCGTCGACCTGAAGCAGGTGTTCGTCGGCACCGGCGGCGCCTTCGGCATCGTCGTGCGCGCCCGGCTCGAGCTCCATCCGGTTCCCGTCCAGACCATGACCGCGTTCGTCACGCCGCGGGACCACGGGGACATCCCCGCGATCCTCACGCTGCTCGACCAACGCCTCGGCGATTTCCTGAGCGCCTGCGAAGGGCTGTCGCGAAATGCGATCCGGGCCGCCGTGAAAGCTCATCCGGCGTTGCGCAACCCCTTTGCGGACGCCATTCCGCCGTACGTCCTGCTGGTCGAGCTGACGACCGGCGCGGGCAGCGGCAGCGGGGTGGATCTTGTCGGCCTGTTCGGAGAGGCGCTGGCCGAAAGCCTGCAGGGGACAGAGCGGCTGATCGAAGATGTCGTGATCGCGCG
The DNA here is from genome assembly GCF_030697925.1 of Phenylobacterium sp. Taxonomy (GTDB): domain Bacteria; phylum Pseudomonadota; class Alphaproteobacteria; order Caulobacterales; family Caulobacteraceae; genus Phenylobacterium. The sequence goes on from NZ_JAUYOJ010000060.1 coordinate 31,661, forward strand.
GCCGGCGGAGGCCTGGGCGCTGCGGCACGCCGTGAGCGACGGCTTGAAGGCCCTGGGGCGCGTCATCGGCATCGACGTGGCGGTTCCCCGGTCGCGGCTGCCCGATTTCCGCCGGGAGGCCTTGGCCTTCATGGCGGCGGAACATCCCTATCTGACCGTCTGCGATTTCGGCCACTGCGGCGACGGCGGCGACCACTTCAACATCGTCTGGCCCCCGGGCGCGGGCCCGGATGATTTCGTGGGCGTCAGCGCCAGGGTTCGCGCCGGCGTCTATCGCATCGCCGTGGCCCAGAACGGAGGAACCTTCAGCGCCGAGCACGGTGTGGGACCGGTCAACCGCGAGACCTATTGCGCCTGGACCGCCCCCGGCGAGCGGCTGGCCGCCAAGCTGCTCAAGTCGCATTTCGACCCGAAGGGGCTGCTCGGCAATGTGGACCTCACCTGACCTGGGCTTCGCCCGGCCCTCGTCCGGCGCCTAGCGTCGCAGGCGCGTGGACAGCACGATCGACGAGGTGGTCCGCTCCACCCCCTCCAGCCCGGCGATCGCGTCGATGAGCGCGTCCAGTTGAGCCAGGCTCTCGGCCTCCAGCAAGGCGATCAGGTCATACTCGCCGCTGATGGCGTGCAGGGCGGTGAGTTCGACGAGCTTCGAGAGTCGGGCCTCGATCGCCGTGGCGTGCCGGCTTGAGATCTTGATCATCACGTGAGCGCGCACGAGCCTGCGCTCATAGGCCTGGCCCAGCCGGATCGTATAGCCCCCGATCACCTGCGTCCGCTCCAGGCGTTCGATGCGCGCATAGACGCTGGCGCGCGAGAGGCCCAGGGCGCGACCCAGGGTGGTGACCGGCTGGCGTGAATTCACCCTCAACAGTGCCATGAGCTGTCTGTCAAGGTCATCCATTTGCAAAGTGTCGGGCGAAGTAGTCATTGTGGAGGAATTCTAGTCGAAATTCGAGCAACATTCAATCTTCCAACCAGACAAACACTCAAACAATCTTCCTCCATGTGGAGGAGAATACCGTGAAAGCCATACTCGTGATTGGAGCCGGCAAGATCGGCGAGATGATTACAGCCCATCTCGCGGAGAGCGGCGACTACCGGATTCTGGTCGCCGACCGTGATCAGGCCCAGATCGACCGGCTTCCTCGTCGTCCCAACGTCCAGACGGCCGTCATCGACGTCACCGCGCAAGACCAGTTGATCGAGGCTATGCGCGGAAAGTTCGCGGTGCTGTCGGCCGCCCCCTATGACGTGACCCGCCATGTCGCCCAGGCGGCGAGACTGGCCTCGGCGCACTACCTGGATCTCACGGAGGACGTGGCGACCACACGCCTGGTGAAGACCCTGGCTGTGGATTCGGACCGCGCCTTCATTCCGCAGTGCGGACTGGCGCCAGGCTTCATCTCGATCGTGGCCAGCGATCTGGCCGGCCGCTTCGACACCCTCGAGAGCGTCCGCATGCGGGTCGGAGCGCTGCCGATCTTTCCGTCTAACGCCCTCAACTACAACCTGACCTGGTCGACCGACGGGGTGATCAACGAATACGACGAGCCCTGCGAGGCCATCGTCGGCGGGCGTCTTTGCGAGGCCGCGCCGCTGGAGGAGCTCGAGGAATTCTCCCTGGATGGCGTCCGATACGAGGCGTTCAATACTTCAGGAGGCCTGGGAACACTGTGCGAAACCTTGGCGGGCAAGGTTCGTAATCTGAACTACAAGACGGTCCGATATCCCGGCCACCGGGACATCATGAAGGCGCTGATCCAGGATCTGCGGCTGGGCCAGCGGCGCGCCCTGCTCAAGGACATCCTTGAGTTCGCGCTGCCGGCGACGATGCAGGACGTCGTCCTGGTGTTCGCGACCGTCAGCGGCCAGCGGGACGGCCGCTACTTCCAGGAGACCTACGCCAACAAGATCTACGGCGCCGAGGTGGGCGGCGTGCAGCGAAGCGCCATCCAGATCACCACCGCGGCGGGCATCTGCGCTGTCCTGGATCTTCTGGCCGAGGGCTCGCTTCCCCAGCAGGGCTTGGTCCGGCAGGAGCAGATCCCCCTGGATCTGTTCCTCAAGAACCGGTTCGGGCGCGCCTACGGGGCCATGGCCATCGCCCGTGCGGAGGTGGCGTGATGGACACGATGTCGCTCCCGACGTGCGGCCTGGCCGCCTCGCGCGTCCTCGGATCACTGGGCGTCAGCCATCCGGTTCGAGGCGTCGCGCGCCTCTCGCCGATCGATGAATCGCCAATGCCGCCGGTGGAGACCGCCTCGCTGGAGGAGGTGGACCAGGCGCTCGTGGCCGCCCAGGCGGCGTTCGAGACCTGGCGCTTGGTCCCCGCGCCTCGGCGCGGAGAGCTCGTGCGCCGGTTCGGGGAGGTGCTGCGCGACAACAAGGCGGCGCTGGGCGAACTGGTGATGCTGGAGGCCGGGAAGTCGCTCTCCGAGGGCCTTGGGGAGGTCCAGGAGATGATCGACATCTGCGACTTCGCCGTCGGCCTGTCGCGCCAACTCTACGGCCTGACCATCGCCTCGGAACGCCCGATGCACCACATGCGCGAGGCATGGCACCCCTTGGGCGTGGTCGCGATCATTTCCGCCTTCAATTTTCCGGTGGCGGTTTGGGCCTGGAACGCCGCCTTGGCGCTGGTCTGCGGCGACACGATCGTCTGGAAGCCATCGGAAAAGACGCCGCTGACGGCGGTCGCCGCGCACGCCCTCCTGCAACGCGTCGTCGCGGAGTTTCCCGAGGCTCCAGCCGGCCTCTCCGCGCTCCTGCTGGGCGATGGCGAGATCGGGGCTGCGCTCTCGGCCGACCACCGTGTCGCGCTCGTCTCGGCCACGGGGAGCACCCGCATGGGTCGCGCGGTCGGCGTCACCGTCGCCGAGCGGTTTGGACGCAGTCTCCTTGAGCTCGGCGGCAATGGAGCCACGGTGGTCTGCCCCAGCGCCGACCTCGAGCTTGCGGTTCGCGCGATCGCCTTCGGCGCGGCGGGCACCGCGGGCCAGAGATGCACCACGATGCGCCGGCTGCTCGTGCATGGCTCGATCTATGATGACCTGCTGCCGCGGTTGACCCGCGTCTTCCGAGAGCTCCCGGTGGGCGATCCGCGCCTTGAGCGGAATATCGTCGGACCGCTGGTCGACGGAGATGCGCTGCGGGGCATGGCCACGGCGCTCGACAGGGCGAAGCGCGACGGTGGGATCGTGCATGGCGGGGAGGCCCTGGGCGGCCTCTATGCGCGCCCCGCCATCGTCGAGCTGGCCAGCCAGACACAGGTCGTTCGCGAGGAAACGTTCGCGCCCATCCTCTATGTCCTCAGGTACGAGACCCTCGACCAGGCCGTCGCGCTACTCCGCGACGTTCCCCAGGGCCTCTCATCGTCGATCATCACCAACGATCTGCGCGAGGCGGAAACCTTCCTGTCGGCCGCGGGCTCCGACTGCGGCATCGCCAACGTGAACATGGGCACCAGCGGCGCGGAGATCGGCGGCGCCTTCGGTGGCGAGAAGGAGACGGGAGGCGGGCGCGAGAGCGGCTCGGACGCCTGGAAGGCCTACATGCGCCGGCAAACCCAGTGCATCAATTATGGCCGCGACCTGCCCCTGGCCCAGGGCGTTGCGTTCGCCACCACCTAGCGCCGGCCGCGGCGTCGCGCAGGCTCGCGCGCGACGCCGCGCCAAACGCTGGCCCCCGGCATTTTTGCCGCCCGGGCTTCTGATTATTGAAATCGACAAACTATTCCGCCGATGATCTCCTAATTCCTCAAGTGGAAACTATAAAGTCGACTCATTGAGTCAGATATGACGGGTGAAGGTGTGTATTCGCGTCGAGCCGATGGAATTGTCGCGAATTGAGCGATGCGAATTACCTTGGTGGTCGCTCAGGCCCAGGAAGGCCGGACGGACCCGCGTGGTCCGCGACATCGTCGATGACGCTGGCGATCCGATGCGGTTGGTCGGCGAGAGCTTGGCCCCCAGGCCCGCAAGGCCAAGCCCACAACAGTGTCCGTCGGGGACGGCGCTCCAACCATGGTCGGTCTCGATCATAGAAAGTGTACGAGGGTCATGCTGAAGGCCGAGGCGCTTCGCAAGGATTACAACGGGCACATGGCGCTCAAGGGGCTCGATCTCGAGATCAAGCCGGGCGAGATATACTGCCTGCTGGGCGCCAATGGCTCCGGGAAGAGCACCACCATCAATCTCTTCCTCGACTTCATCAAGCCCACGAGCGGGCGGGCGCTGGTCGGGGGGCTCGACGCCAAGCAACACCCTATCGAGACCAAGCGTCTCCTGGCCTACATCCCGGAAATCGTGATGCTGTACCGCAACCTCACCGCGGTGGAGAACCTGCGGTACTTCAGCGGCCTCGCCGGTCATTCCGAATATTCCGACGCCGATCTCCTGGCGTTTCTTGAGCGGGCCGGCCTGCCCGGCCACGCGCCGCACAAGCGGGTCGGCGGATATTCCAAAGGCATGCGCCAGAAGGTCGGAATAGCGATCGCGGTGGCGAAGCAGGTCAAGGCGCTGCTGCTGGACGAGCCGACCTCGGGTCTGGATCCGAAGGCGTCGAACGAATTCTCTGAATTGCTGGTGCAGCTCAGCCGGGACGGCGTGGCCATCCTCATGGCCACCCACGACCTGTTCCGCGCCAAGGAATGCGGCACCCGGGTCGGGATCATGAAGCACGGGGTGCTGGTGGGCGATCTGGCGACCCAGGACATCGGCCACGCCGATCTCGAGGCGCTCTACCTCAAGCACATGCACGACTGAAGGACCGTCCCATGATCTGGCATGTGGCCCGCAAGGAGCTCACGGAGATCACCCGAGACGGGCGGTTCCTGTGGTCAGCCTTCATCATCATCGTCCTGCTCCTCACCTCTCTGGGCGTGGCGGCTTCGCGTTACGGGGAGGACCGAGCGCTACGCGAGGCCGCGACCCGGGAAGTCCGCAGCCAATGGCTGAACCAGGGCGTCAAGGGTCCCCATTCGGCGGCCCACTATGGTGTCTACGCCTTCAAGCCCTCGACGCCGCTGGCTCTCTTCGACCCAGGGCTCAATGACTATACCGGCACCGTCACGATGCTGGAGGCCCACAAGGAGAACCAGGCCAGCTACAAGCCTGCCCAGGACGCCACGTCCCTGCAGCGGTTCGGCGATCTCTCCGGCGCCATGATCCTGCAACTGCTTATCCCGCTGCTGATCATCCTGCTGTGCTTTGGCATGATCTCGGGGGAACGCGAGGAGGGCACGCTGCGCCAGTTGCTCAGCGTCGGGGCCAAGCGGAGCGACCTGGTCTGGGGCAAGGCGGTGGGGGTGGCGGTGACCCTCGGTCTGGTCCTAGTCCCGTCAGTCCTGGTGGGCGCCGTCCTGTCGGGATTGATCGTCGGCGAAAGCGATCCGCACGACATGATCGACTTCCCGGCGAAGGTCGCCGTCCTGGCCGGCGGGTACCTCGCCTACCTGGCGATCTTCGTGGTCGTCTCCCTGACCGTATCGATCATGGCGAAATCCTCGCGTACGGCGCTGACGATCCTGCTTGGCTTCTGGATCCTGAACGGGCTGCTGCTGCCCCGCGCGGCGGCCGACGTCAGTCGTCAGCTGTACCCGACACCGTCGGCGCTGGAGCTCTCGCAAGCCATCCGGGTCGGGCGCGACAGGGGGCCCCATCCCCACGAACCCAATCACCCCAATCACATCGCCTTCCGCGAGAAACTGCTCGCGACCTACAAGGTCGAGCGGATCGAGGACCTGCCCTATGGCTTCTTCGGGCTCGCCCTCGAGGCCGACGAAACCCACGGGTTCAAGGTCTTCGACCGGCACGTGGGCGAACTGAACCGTCGCTACGCGATGCAGAACCGGTTCCAGCAGGCGATCGGTGTCCTCTCGCCCTTTATCGCGGTGCGCTCGCTATCCAGCGCCCTGGCCGGCACCGACGTCGACTTCGCCAACCAGTTCGCCGCCGCCGGCGAAGCCTATCGGCGGAACCTGGTGAAGGTGACCAACGATGACCTGAAGAGAAACACAGTTGGCTGGACCACGTTCGACGCGGAATGGAGATACAAGGCCGGCGACGACGTCTGGAAACGGGTCCCGGCGTTCGACTTCGATGCGCCGCCACTCGGGGACATCCTGGCGCGCAACTGGCTGCCGATCGCGGTTCTCGCGGCCTGGCTGTTCGGCGGCGTGGTCGCGCTGCTCAGCGTCAGCCGGCGCATGAAAATCGACGTCTGAAGCGTCGCCAGCCTCACAAAGGATAGACAATGATCACTCAGATCATGAAGCACGAATGGCGATTGCTCCTGCGGGATCGGCTGCTGTTCATCGCCATTCCCGTCTATGCCCTTCTCCTCGCCTACGGGGTCTACAACGGGGATGCGTGGCGCCAATTCCTGACGACCAACGTCGCGGCCGCCACCGCGACCGCGGACGACAACATCGGCAAGCTGGCCGAAAAGGCTGAGCGCATCGAGCGGGGCGAACCCTATGGCGCCTATGAGGACCCGCGGATTCCGGGACGTTTCGCGCGGACCATGGCCTTCGAAATGGCGGTCAAGCCGCCCGGACCGACAAGCGCGATCGCGATCGGCCAGAGCGACGTCCATCCATCGTATCTGCTCGTGCAGTGGCGCGCGATGTTCAACCAATCGAACACGGACGAGGTCGAGAACCCGGTCAATCTCGCCGTCGGACGGTTCGATCTCAGCTTCGTGCTGATCTACCTCTATCCGCTGCTCATCATCGCCCTGAGCTTCAACATGCTGTCGTCGGAGCGGGAAGGCGGCACCCAGGTCTTGATGCTGTCGCAACCGGTGTCGGTGGGGCAATTCGTCGTCGGCAAGGTGACCGTGCGCGGTCTGGTCATTATCGGCATGGCCGTCACCCTTTCGTTGCTCGGGGTCATGGCCAGCGGCGCTGAGCTTGCCGACGGCGGCCTATGGCGGCTGGGAGCCTGGGGTCTCGCGATCATCGCCTACGGCGGCTTCTGGTTCGGCCTCTCTGTGCTGGTCAACGCCTTTGCGGGAAAGTCCTCGACCAACGCCATGGTGCTGATGGGAACTTGGCTGGTGCTCGTCCTGCTGGCTCCAGCGGTGCTCAATCTCGTCGCCAAGAGCACCTATCCCCTGCCGTCGCGTATCGAACTCGTACAGGCCGCAAGGCGAGGCTACGACGCGGCGAAACGCGAGGCGCCGCCCAGCGCGCAGGCAGGCGGCGCGGCCGCCGAGCTGGCGTCACGTGGTGGTGAGGACGTCATGCTCGCGGAGCTGAACACGGCCTTCAAGGACGTCATCCCGCTCGAGATGCGCGGCGAAGCCGCCGCCGCGCCGATGTTCAAACGTTTCGATGAGCAGCGCGATCGCCAGCATGGCCTGATCGACCGTCTCAAGTATGTCAGCCCAGCGATCCTGGCGGCCGATGTCATGGGCGAACTGGCCGATACGAGCACGGCGTCCTATCGAGCCTTCAGCCACCAGGTCGGCGCCTATCATGCCCGTTGGCGGGACCACTTCTTCGACCGGATCATGGCCGGCCCGGTGCTTGGCGCGGCCGACATCCGCGCGACGCCCCGATTCAACTTCGTCCCGGAGGAAGATGGGGTCGTGGCCGCGCGCGTGGTCCCAGGCCTCGCCGCCCTGCTTGGCTTCGTTCTGGCGGTCTTCGCCGCGGGGTTTGGGAAGCTCAGGCAGTATCCCGCAGCTGCGAGATAGGGACTTGGCGAAGCTGTCGCCCCCACGGCCAGCCTGGCAGCCCGACGGAAGTTCCGCCCGGGGCACCTTCGCGCGGTTCCGGTATAGGAGTTCAGGCGTGTTCATTGTTGTTCAAGGATGACAACAGTGTTGTTTTGGGCTCTGGAAAGTGATTGTGGGTCCTTGGGTAAGATAAAAGGAGATGATTGCGTTGTCGTCTTGATGTATCTATTCCACTTATTGCGGCGTTAATCCACAAGTCTGCCGACTTGCGATGAGTTGAACCCGTTTCTTCGCGCCGTCGTGCCGTGGAGGTTGGTGAGATGCTGGTCAGGGACCTGGTTCAAACGCGCCTTGAGCAGCGCGATCCGGCCGAGCCGGCGGCGCGCGCGATGGCGCTCCCGCAGACCCTGAAGACCGAGCACGGCGGGGTGCGGACGCCCGCCTGAGCACGCTTGTGACCTATTTGCTCCCTATTTCCGGTTTTGGAGCTTCAGCGGCTGGTTGCCATCCAAGTTTGTTCAATGTAATCTGAGACTTGGATGGCGGCCCGGAAGGGACTCGAACCCCCGACCTTCGCTTTAGGAAAGCGCTGCTCTATCCGGCTGAGCTACCGGGCCTTGCCGATCGACCCGGGGGGACTGGCGAAGTCCGCGGCGCCGCGACGATCTGGCAGACCGATGCCACGTTCACCGCCCGGCGCCAAGCCAGGCCTCTCGGGCGGGATGAAACTCCGGATTGCGCGTCGGCACGACCTAGGCGATGGATAGAGGTCCGTCGAACGGTTGGGAGCTACACAGTGCAGGGCAACAAGCCAGTGGTGCCGGGATGGGTGATCGCGCTCGTGATCGCGCTGATGTCCGGCGGGGTCAGCGCCCTGGCGGTTTGGTTCCTGAGCGAGAGGGCCACCAAGGGCGGATAGGCGCTCACGCGGTCGCGGTCCTTTACGGGCCGGAAAACATTCGCGGTTAGGCTGGCGCCATGACCGATCCCATCGTCCGCACCGAGCGACGATCGCTGGTCAGGCAGCGGACCCTCCTGCGCGGCCGGATCTGCTATGGCCCCAGTCACGTCATGTCGGTCGACTGCGGCATCCGGAACCTGACCACCCGCGGCGCCATGCTCCGCGTCCCCGCCGAGCAGGCGCTGCCGCCGAATTTCGCCCTGCTGCACATAAGTGACGCGGTGGCCTTCGATGCGCGCCTGACCTGGCGGCGCGGCGAGATGCTGGGCGTGCGCTTCGAAGGCAACCACGATCTGCGTGGGCCGGTCGACGAGCCGTTCCGCGCCCTGCGCGCCATCTGGGTGGCCCTGGCCTCGGCCTGACCCGGGCTTTTCGGCTATTTGGCGGCTACTTGGCGGGCTGCAACGCGTCCCAGGTCTGGCGGATCTGCGCCAGGCTTTCGAGGGTGGAGGTGGCGACGTCATGGCGGCCATCGAAGGCCACGCCGCTCAGGTCGCCGCGGCGCCAGCGTAGCCGGGCCTCATAGACGATTCCGCCCTCCAGCTGCAGCAGCATGAAGCGGCCGGGCAGGGGATAGATCTGGGCGATCTTCAGCCGCGCACCACCCTGGCTCACATCGACGATGTGGCAGTCGGCCCACAGGCCGTTGTTCGTCCCATAGAAGGCGCGCGCGCGGAAGTTGGCCGCGACGCGGGGGTGGGCTCTACGTTCATGAAAGTCGAGGGCGTGGGTCACGAAGCTTGACTACACGGGAACGGTTTAGACCCCCTTAAGTTGGCGTGCGCGTATTGCCGCAGGGCGAGCCTCGCCAACCCGCGGGCGATCGGCCTATCTTCCGCTCCGCGCGGCCGGGTCGGCGGCGAATGGGGGACCCATGGCGATCTTGCGGTATTTCCGGCTGCTCTATGTCCAGGTGCTGGTCGGCATCGCGCTCGGCGTGGCCGTCGGAGCCCTGTGGCCCGATGTAGGGGTGGCGCTCAAGCCGCTGGGCGATGGTTTCATCAAGCTGATCAAGATGGCCGTGGCGCCGGTGATCTTCTGCACCATCGTCTCGGGCATCGCCCGGATGGGCGATATGAAGGCCTTCGGCCGGCTGGGCGCCAAGACGCTGATCTATTTCGAGGTGATCTCGACCTTCGCCCTGGTCCTGGGGCTGGTGGTGGGCAACCTGGTCAAACCCGGCGCGGGCTTCAACATCGATCCCGCGACCCTCGATCCGTCCGTGGCCGCCGGTTATGTCGAGAAGGCCGCCCACGGCCAGAGCCTTCCCGACTACGTGCTCTCGTTGATCCCCGACGCCTTCTTCGCCGCCTTCGCCAGCGGAAACCTGCTGCAGGTGCTGGTGATCGCGGTCCTGACCGGGTTCGCCTGCTCGCGGCTGGGAGCGTTCGGAGACAAGGTGGCCGGCGTCCTGGAGGACGTCTCCAAGGTGTTCTTCTCGCTCATCCAGGTGGTGGTGCGACTGGCCCCTATCGGCGCCTTCGGGGCCATGGGCTTCACCATCGGCAAGTACGGCCTGGAGGCCCTGGTCAAGCTGGGCGCGCTGGTGGCGACCTTCTACGGGACATCCCTGCTGTTCGTGCTGGTGATCCTGGGCCTCGTGGCGCTGGCCAGCGGGTTCTCGATCCTGAAGTTCCTGGCCTATATTCGCGAGGAACTGCTGATCGTGCTCGGCACCTCGTCGTCGGAATCCGTCCTGCCGCAGATGATCGACAAGATGCAGCGCCTGGGCGCGGGCAAGACCACGGTCGGCCTGGTCATCCCCACGGGCTATTCGTTCAATCTCGACGGCACCAACATCTACATGACGCTCGCTACCCTGTTCCTGGCCCAGGCGACCAATATCGACCTGTCGTTGGCCCAGGAACTGAGCCTGCTGGGCGTGGCCATGCTGACCTCCAAGGGCGCCAGCGGCGTCACCGGGGCCGGCTTCATCACGCTCGCCGCCACCCTGGCGGTCGTGCCCGACATCCCCATCGCCGCCCTGGCCCTGCTGGTCGGGGTGGACCGGTTCATGAGCGAGTGCCGGGCCCTGACCAACCTGGTCGGCAACGGGATCGCCACCCTGGTGGTCGCCCGCTGGGAGGGCGACCTGGACCGCGAGACCCTGGCCAGGGAACTCGCGCGCGGGCCGAGCGCCATGCCCGTGCCGGCGCCCGTGGCCACCGCGGCGGCCGACTAGGTAGCGGTGACCATTTAGCTATTTGAGCCACAGCATGATGGCGGCGAGGGTGACGAAGCCCATGAAGGTGGACGCGAGCTTGTCGTATCGGGTTGCGATGCGCCGGAAGTGCTTGATGCGGCTGAAGAAGCGTTC
>NZ_JAUYOJ010000062.1 GCF_030697925.1 Phenylobacterium sp.
CGGACCAGCCAGGCGAGGTTTGCCGCCGAGCCGTAGGCGCTGTCGGCGGCCAGATGATCGGGCTTGAGCCCGAAGCGCTCGGCGGTCCTGTCCAGCATCGTGCGCGAGGCGCCGACTTCGGCTTGGCGGATGGCCCGGGTAGCCTCCACATCGACGATGACGGCGTGCTCGGTGTCGATCAGGTAGTTTGCGGCGTAGGCGAAGAAGGCGTGGCCCTTGTGGGCGCCGGTCCACTGCGCGGCCGGATCGGACCGTGAAATGAACTTGGGCATCGTCTCGCTGGCCGCGCCGAAGGCGGCGTCATCGAGCCGCTCGAGGTACTCCCGGACCGCCACGCCGGCGTCCTGCGGCGGCCGCCAGTCCTCGCCCGGAACAGAGCGCTGCTTGTTAGCGTCGGCGGCGATCAGGCTGGCGTCGACGGCGAAGCCCTCGCCGCCCACCAGGCCCTCGGCCAGGCAGCGCTCGACCACGCTCTCGAACAGCCGCCGCAGGATGTCGCTCTGGCGGAAGCGGCCGTGGCGGTTGCGCGAGAACGTCGAATGGTCCGGGACCTTGCCGTCCAGCCCGAGCCGGCAGAACCATCGGTAGGCGAGGTTTAGATGCACCTCCTCGCACAGCCGCCGCTCCGAGCGGATGCCCATGGCGTAGCCGACGATCAGCATCCGCATCATCAGCTCCGGATCGATCGAGGGACGACCGATCGAGCAGTAGAACGGGCGGAGCTGCTCACGCACCGGCTCCAGGTCCAGGAACCGATCGATCCGCCGGAGCAGATGGTCCTGCGGCACGTGATCGTCGAGGCGGAAATCGTAGAACAGCTGCGGCGGAGCGTCTTGCGTCCCCATCATCGCCATGGCCTCCAAAGCCAACAACGACAAGGGAATCACGACACCAGCAGCCGATCAACAGCCGACTAAATCAACAGTATCAGCCGGGAGAGAAAGCCTAGAAATCCTTGATGTAGGCCGTTCTTCGGGCTCTCGGAGAGCCAAATGTCTGGGAAATGGGGGCCCAACTCGCCGACTTGTCGGACGAATTCCGCGGTCCCTGAAGTGCCTGGTTGGGCGCCAGACGAGTTGGTCGGAGTGGCAGGATTCGAACCTGCGACCCCCGCGTCCCGAACGCGGTGCTCTACCAGACTGAGCCACACTCCGACTTGAGAGCGCGCCTTATAGAGGAGCCCCCGCAGCGCCGCAAGCGGCCGTGAAACAAGCTTTTGCGGAGGCGTTGCATCGCCGGTTCGGTTGGGCTATCTCCACGCCCTCGCCGCGGGCCCTGGCCCGCGCGCCGTTCCTGCTGGGGAATGGTGTAATGGTAACACTGCGGTTTTTGGTACCGTCATTCTAGGTTCGAGTCCTAGTTCCCCAGCCAATCTCTCCCACGACCCGAAGACGGCCTCCGGCCTCAACCGGCCATGCTCTGCGTCAGCACGCGGACGAAGAGGCCGATCTGGATCAGCGCCAGCAGGGCCAAGCCGGCCAGGATGACGGTGAGGCCGCTGCGCGCCCAGTGGACGGCGTTGCGGCGGAGGTTCAGGCGCACGGTGGACTCCTTTGGGACGGCGCGAAGGTCTTCGCGCCATCCCGCGCAAGTCGCGGGCCATGGCTCTGCTTGGGTCAGCCGCCGCCGAGCGAGAGTCCCGGGGCGTCCGGGCTGGTGGTGTCTCCACCGTTCAGCGCCTTCTGCATCCAGACGATGTCGACCCATCGCCCGTGCTTGAAGCCGAAGCTCTTGCCGACGCCGGAGGGCTCGAAGCCCAGGGCGCGGTGCAGGGCGATGGAGCCGGCGTTGCCGCTGTCGCCGATCACCGCCACCACCTGGCGGATCCCGAGGGCCTCGCAGGCGCTCAGGACTTCGCCGAGCACCGCCTTGCCGACGCCCCGGCCCATGGCCTCGGGGGCGACATAGACGCTGTCCTCGACCGTGTAGCGATAGGCCGCCCGCGGCCGGAACGGCCCGGCATAGGCGAAGCCCAGCACCTGGCCCGCATCCTCGGCCACCAGATAAGGCAGGCCGCGCTCGACGATGGCCGCGCGGCGTCCGGCCATGTCCTCAGGCGTGGGCGGAATCTCTTCAAAGGTGCCGAAGCCATGCCGCACATGGTGGCCGTAGATGGCGGCCAGCGCCGCGGCGTCGGTCGCGAGAGACGGCCTGACGATCATTTCTCCCAGCCCCGATCCGCCGCCCAGATGGCGAAAGCGTAGTCCAGGGCGATCTCCTTCAGGAAGTCGAAACGGCCCGAGGCGCCGCCGTGGCCGGCCTCCATGTTGATCTTGAGCAGGATGGGCGCGCGGCCTGTCGTGTTCTCGCGCAGCTTGGCCACCCACTTCTGCGGCTCCCAATAGGTGACGCGGGGATCCGACAGGCCGCCGGTGGCCAGGATCGCTGGATAGGGCTTGGGCGCGACCTGGTCATAGGGGCTGTAGGACGCGATGCGGTCATAGGCCTGCGCGTCCTCGATGGGATTGCCCCATTCGGGCCATTCCGGCGGGGTGAGCGGCAAGGTGGTGTCGCTCATGGTGTTCAGCACGTCGACGAAAGGCACCGCGGCGATGACCCCGCTCCACAGCTCGGGCCGCAGGTTGGCGATCGCCCCCATCAGCATGCCGCCCGCCGAGCCGCCATAGGCGGCCATCTCGCCCAACGCGCCGTAGCCGTTGGCGGCCAGGTGTTCGGCGCACGCGATGAAGTCGGTGAAGGTGTTGGTCTTCTTCTCCTTGCGCCCGTCCAGGAACCAGCCCCAGCCCTTGTCCGAGCCGCCGCGCACATGGGCCACGGCCCAGATCCACCCACGGTCGACCAGGCTGAGATTACGGATCGAGAAGCTGGGCTCCATGGCGTGGCCATAGGAGCCGTAGCCGTAGAGCAGCAGCCGCGCCGAGCCGTCCAGCGGGGTGTCCTTCAGCATCAGGACGGTGATCGGCACCTCGGCGCCGTCGCTTGCGGTGGCGTAGAGGCGTCGCGCCACATAGCGCTCGGGGTCGTGGCCGGAGGGGATCTCCTGGGTCTTGCGCAGGGTCCGCTCGCGCGAGGTCATGTCGTAGTCGAACCATTGCCGGGGTGTGGTCGGCGACTGGTAAACGAAGCGGGTCAGCCTGGTCTCGTACTCGTAGCCGCCTTCCAGGGAAAGCGCGTAGGCCTCCTCGTCGAATGCAACCACATGCTCGGCGCCCTCGCGGGCCATGACCACGATCTCGTCCAGGGCGTTGACCCGCTGGGCGCGGACCAGGTGACCGGCGAAGGCCGCGAAGCCGGTGATGTAGCGGCCGGGCTGGTGGGGGACGAACTCGGTCCAGCTCGACTTGGCCGGGATCTCCGCGCTCGAGGCCATCAGCTTGAAATCCACCGCGCCATCGGCGTTGGTGCGGATCACCCAGCGGTCGGTCCAGTGGTCGAGCTCGTACTTCACACCAACGCGCCGGGGCTCGGCCACAAAGGGCGGCCGGGTCGGGTCGCCGGCCGGGATCAGCCAGACCTCGGTGGTCTCCTGGTTGCCCACGTGAACGACCATGTGGCTGTCGTCGGAGGTCTTGCCGACGCCCAGGAACATGCCCTCGTCCTTCTCCTCATAGACCAGCACGTCCTCGCCGCCCCGCGCCGGGCGACGGAAGACCTTGGAGGGCCGGGCGTTCTCGTCGCGCCAGATCCAGAACAGCCACTGGCTGTCCGGCGAGAAAGTGAAGTCGCCATAGGCGCTGTCGATCTGGAAGGGCAGGGCTTCGCCCGTCGCCAGGTCCTTGACCCGGATCGTGTAATACTCCGAGCCCTGCTCATCGGCGGCCCAGGCATAGAGCCGGTGATCGGGGCTGTGATGGGCCGCGCCGACCTGGAAAAAGGCCTTGTCCTTGGCCAGAGCGTCCTCGTCCAGCAGCACCACCTCGCCGTCGGAACGGCCGCGCGGGCGGCGGCCGTGGACCGGGTGCTCGGCGCCGATCTCGTAGCGCACATAATAGTCCCAGGCGCCGTCGGAGGCGGGGACCGAGGAGTCGTCCTCCTTGATGCGGCCCTTCATCTCGGCGAACAGCTGGGCCTGCAGGGCCTCGGTGCCGGCCAGCATGGACTTGGTGTAGGCGTTCTCGGCCTCGAGATGCTCGCGGATGTCGGCGCGCAGGACCTTGGGGTCGCGCAGCACCTCTTTCCAGTTTTCGTCCTTCATCCAGGCATAGTCGTCGGTGCGCGTGCGCCCGAGCTGCTGGAGGGTCTTGGGATCGCGGCGGGCGACGGGAGGTTTGGGAGCGCTCATGGCCCGCTACATGCGACGCCCGGCGCGGGCTCTCAAGGCCCGATGCGCGCGGAGCGTGTCCCGGCGGCCACTTCTTAATAGGGCGCGTTCAGGTCATCAGATCGTGAACATAGGGAACCTTGGGTCGCGCGCTGGCGTGATCGGAGCCCTTCACGTTGATTTCATGTGTATTTTAGCGGATCCGCCGGCTTGCGTCGGCGGCAGGGCGCGGCGATCGGGCGCAGTCTGGGCGGGGCTCGCGGCCTAGGCGTTAACCATGTTCTTAAACATCTAATGGAGTGTCTTGGGCGTACGATTTGTGGCGTAAAGGGGGCGGGCAATGGTCATGGACCTTTCAGTGGAGCTGATCCACGCAACCGTTCAGCTCGAGCAACCGCTGGGCGACGGTACGCGCACCGTCGGCACCGGCTTTCTGATCACCTCCGCAGGCCCCGACGGAGCGCCGCGCACGGTGCTGGTCACCGCCAACCACGTCCTGGCGAAGATGCCGGGCGCCGAGGCGCGCATCGGCTACCGCATCGCCAATCCCGACGGCAGCTGGAGCTATTCGCCCCAGACGCTGCGCATCCGCGACACCGGCGGCGGCAAGCTCTGGACGGCCCATCCGTCCCGCGACGTGGCGGCCATCTCGATCACCGCGCCCGAGCCCTTCGCCAAGGCGGCGATCCCGCTCTCGTGGCTGGCCGAGGACGACACCTTCAAGACCAACCAGGTCGGCGCCGGCGACGAGATGATGGCGCTGGGCTTCCCCCGCGGCCTGGCCGCCAACCAGGCGGGCTTCCCGATCCTAAGGGCCGGTCGCGTGGCCTCGTTCCCGGTGGCCCCGGCCAAGGTCTTCCCGACCTTCCTGCTCGACTTCTCCGTCTTCCCGGGCAATTCGGGCGGTCCCGTGTTCATGTCCCAGGCCGCGCGCCGCCGCCTGGGCGCGTCCGAGGCCACGGAGGTCCAGTTCATCGCCGGCCTGTTGACCCAGCAGGTGGAGCTGAACAGCGAGCGCCTGGAGATCGGCATCGTCACCCACGCCAGTTTCATCCGCGAGACCATCGCCCTGATCGACAACCCCGCCGCCCCGGTCACCCAGGCGCGGACCGAGGTGTTCGCCGGCGCCAAGGCGGCCTCTGCGGAAGAGGCCGTGGCGCGGGACTAGGCCGGCGGCGACCCTTCAGGGATGATCGTCTCGATGCGGCGGTCGGGAATCAGCCAGGCCAGGGCCACGCCGGCATAGAGCAGGTCCGCGGCGGCCGTGTTCACGAAGGCCAGGGCCATGCCGGCCAGATAGACGAACGGCGAGACCTTACCTTTCAGATCGCGGCCGAGCGCGCGCCGCAGGGGCGAGTCGGGGCCCTGCTGACGGATGATCGCCGCCTGCATGATGAGCCAGGCGATCGCCGACAGGAGCAGAGAGCCGCCGTAGAGCGCCGTCGGAAGCGGGGCGAAGTTGTTCTCCCCCATCCATGCTGTCGTGAACGGAATGGTCGAGAGCCAGAACAGCAGGTGCATGTTCGCCCACAGGATCGTCCCGTCCACGGTCTTCACCAGCTGGAAGAAGTGGTGGTGGTTGTTCCAGTAGATGGCCACGTAGATGAAGCTGAGCAGGTAGCTCACGAACACGGGCCAGAGTTCGACCAGGTCCTCGAGCCTCGCGCCGTGCGGCGCCTTCATCTCCAGAACCATGATCGTGATGATGACGGCGAGGACGGCGTCGGTGAACGCCGTCAACCTGTTGCGATTCATCGGGTCCTCGCATTGTCGTGGGGTCGGCGGCGAGGATGGCGCAAGCCCCGCGGCGAAGCTAGGGGGCGGCCCGCGCTAGGAGGAGGCTGAAAGAACGCGGCCCTTGAGGTGCGCATGCGCCAGAGCCGCGACGCCGCCGGCGAGAAATCCCGCCCACAGAACCATCGACACCTCGGCCAGGCCCGGCGCGTAGGCTTGGTAGGATGCCACGGGCGGGTAGGCGTAGACCGCGACGAAGTTGTTCATCATCAAATAGGCGCTGTGGGAGATAGCCAGCAGCGGGCCGCCCAGGGTCCAGGCGCGAAGGAAGGCGAGCGGACGCACAGCACCGACCCCTCGCGTCGTCCCCAGGCGTGCGAGAGTGTGGAGCCAGATGAATACGGCGGTAATCGCCACGCCCCAGAGGATGACCGACAGCAGCCTCACCTCCCACCCCGCCTCGGCGAAGGTCATGCTTAGCTTGGCTCCGCAGCAAAAGGACTTGCCCGAGGGCTCCGCGGCCGCGGCGTCTGCCGCCATCGCCGCCATCGCCGCCATCGCCAGTCCGCCTGCAATCGCCTTCATCATCCGCTCCATGGATTACGCTTGTAATCAACATGAAGGAGGCGACTACAAGTGTAAACCGGAAAGGTCGTCGAAACTGATCCGGACCACCTATCCCTCCTCACGAGGAGGAGGGACGGCGCCGGGAGCGCTTTACGCCCCGTAGATGACGGAAATCGTCTCGGCGATGCAGGCGGGCTTGGCCTCGCCCTCGATCTCGATGGTGCATTCGTTCTTCAGTTGCATGCCGCCGGACTTGGGTTCGGCGCCGATCAGCTTCTGGCGCATGCGCACGCGCTTGCCGACCCGGACCATGTTGATGAAGCGCACCTTGTCGGAGCCGTAGTTGATGCCCCGGGTCACGCCCTTCACCGGCAGCATGCCGGCGCCCAGCATCGGGATCAGGGAGAGGGTCAGATAGCCGTGGGCGATCGGGCCGCCGATCTCGCGCGTGGCGCGCTCGACGTCGACGTGGATCCACTGATGGTCGCCGGTGGCTTCGGCGAATTGGTTGACGCGGTCCTGGCTGATCTCGACCCAGTCCGACACGCCGACTTCCTGGCCCACCAGGCCGGGTAGGTCCTTGAACTCCACCGGGTTCATCATCTTCTCCCTCATCGTTGAAACAGGTGTTCGAGGGATAAGCGTCCGCTTGGACCCGAGCAAGGCTTTGACGTGGCCGTTTCCGACTTTAAACAGCCCCCATGCAACGCGCTCTTTCCGTCAGCCGGCTGACCGGCAACAAATCGACCTTCCCCGACTGGTACCAGGCCATCGTCCGCGAGGCCGACATGGCCGAGCTGTCGCCCGTGCGCGGCTCGATGATCATCAAGCCGTGGGGCTATGGCGTCTGGGAGCGGATCCAGCAGACCATGGACCGGCGCATCAAGGCGATGGGCGTCGACAACTGCTACTTCCCGCTGTTCATCCCCCTGGGCTTCTTCGCCAAGGAGGCCGAGCACGTGGAGGGCTTCGCCAAGGAGATG
>NZ_JAUYOJ010000069.1 GCF_030697925.1 Phenylobacterium sp.
CCGCGCCCAGATGCGGGGTGCGCATCATGGCGCTCAAGGTCGCCTCGATCGGCCGTTTCGGGTCCGACAGGAACGCCGCCACGCCGGCCAGGGTCTTGTCGGGCTCGGCGTAGAGGACATGCAGGATGGCGCCGACCAGCAATGAATGGCTGGTCTTTTCCCAGTGGTTGCGCTTGTCGAGCGAGCCCTCCGGATCGACCAGCACGTCGGCGACGTTCTGGACGTCGCGCACCTCCCATTCGCCGCGTCGAACCTCGAGCAGCGGATTGTAGGCTGCTGAATCCCGGTTGGTCGGATCGAACAGCAGCACGCGGCCCAAACGTGCCCGGAAACCGGCGGTCAACCCCCAGTTCTCGCCCTTGATGTCGTGGACGATCGCCGAGCCCGGCCAGGTCAGGAGCGAAGGCACCACCAGGCCCACCCCCTTGCCCGATCGGGTCGGGGCGAAGCACAGCACATGCTCGGGTCCGTTATGGCGCAGATAGGCGCCGCCGAGCTTGCCCAGCACGACGCCGTCGGGTCCCAGATGCCCCGCAGCCCGGACTTCCGCGCTGCTTGCCCAACGCGCCGAGCCGTAGGTCGCGACTTGACTGGCCTCCCGCGCGCGCCAGACCGACAGGGCGATGGCGACGACGACAGCAAGAATTCCGCCGGAGGCGGCGACATAGGCGCCGCGCAGGAAGATCCTGGGCGCATAGGCGTCATAGGCGAACCACCACCAGAAGAAGGCGGGCGGCGGATAGAGGCGGTAGCCGTGGACCGTCAGCCAGGGCGGCCCAAGCTGTGTCTGATAGGCCAGTTGCGCCGCCGTCCACTGCGTCGCGCCCCAGGTGGTGGCGACCACGATCCCGAGAACGATCAGGACCTGGCCCCAGAGAATCTTCGTCGCCGGCATGCCAAACCCCTTCCGCCCATGCGCCAAAGTCGGTGTCGGACCCGGCGACCGGCAAGGGCGGTACGCTCGCGGTCGCGGGATCGGCAGCCGTAGCGCGCAACGACAGGCGCAAGTGTTTGGAAGGCGTCCGCGTCGCTGATGAAACGCGAACGCATGTCGGTCGAGACGCGCGGACCTCGGCCACCTGCCGGCGGGCGCGCCCGTCTACCGCGAATGACGCAGCGCCAGCCCAGGCCCGCGATGCGCACGGTCGCGGCGCGGGCCACCGCAATTTTCCACCGCCCACGGCCGTGGGCGCCGACGAAGCGGCACGTCCTCGACTTCAGAAACGCGCCACAAGGGGCGTCCTGAGGGGGTTTTGTCGATGAACGCGACGTTGCTTCGACTGGCGGGCGTCAGCGCGCTCGCCGTGACGGCTCAGCCGGCCCGGTCGCCACAGCTGCGCGACTACGACGTGCCTGGGCGCGATCCAGGCGGCGCCCTGCGGGCGTTCGCACGGCAAGGTGCTCGCAGCGTCGGGGACCGCCCGCGTCGAAGCCAGTTCCGAAGAACGGGGACGCGGGATCTGACCTCGCATCGAGGGCAAGTGGAAACCTACTATGGCAACGCGGGTTCCAGGCAAACTGCAACCAGGGGGGCCTGTCGCCCGCGACGATCGCCGCCTCGCTCCACACATAGTCGCCCGTGAGGCTGATGTGCGCCGCGCCCATCGGGGACAGACGAGCGAGAAGGTGGTCGGGAGTAGGTACTTCGCGGGCTGGCATTCGCGCTGCGGTCTGCGCTTGTGTCAGCCGCCTAGAGCAATGGGTTGCCTCAATGCGCATGTATCAGGTCGATGCCTTTAGCGACCGGCTATTCTCCGGAAATCCCGCAGCCGTTCTCGTACTTGACGACAGGCTGCCGGATGACCTGATGCTTGCGATTGCGCAGGAGAACAATCTCGCCGAGACAGCCTTTGTCAAAGCCCGGCCCGATGGGGCATGGGATTTGCGCTGGTTCGCCCCGGCGCATGACGTTAATTTCTGCGGCCATACCACCCTTGCGACGGCGCATGTCTTGCTGACCAAGGTGAAGGCGGAGCCGCCCTTCGTCTTTCATACGCGGGTCGGAGAACTGCGCGTATCGAAAGGGCCTGGCGGATACCGGCTCGACATTCCTCGCCTGCCGCCAGAGGCGATGGACGCTCCACCGCCGGAAATCGCAGGTATCTTTAGTGCGCCGCCTGCCCATAAGCAACGAGTCCGGAGCCATGCTCCCCGGCCCCTCTACGGACGCGCGATGCTCGACGAGGCCGTGGTTTCCGCAAAGACTGGTGGCGCGAGTGAAGATCCGAAGTGCGCCCGCGACTGCCATCGCATGTTCGCGGCCGCCACGGACCTCGTACGAGAGCATGCCTGCGAAGGCTCGCATCTGACGCGACGCGATCTCATGCCCCGTGTGCAACTCCAATTCGGGATAGTGCACCGTTGTGACGACCGGCTGTTGTTCGAGAAATCTCACTATGGCCAACCGAGCCGCCCACCATCGCGTGGAACTGGCACCCGTGATCGCAGGAATGCGAAATGCATTCAAGCAGTTGATCGAGTATTCACCCTAGACGTTCAGTCCGAGTGAGGCGGACGGCGACGGGCCCGCGAGTAGCGGGCCCCCGCATTATCCCGGTCTGCGTTCCCAAGTCAGGGTTCCAACTCCAGCAGTTCGATCGCCGCCGGCGACAGCGCCGCCCACATCTCTTCGCGTACGCGCTCACCGACGCGACAACGCCAGCGATCATCCAGTCCATGGACGAAGTTGACCCGCACCTCGGCTGGCGGGAGATCCAGTTTCGAATTCAATGACGGATAAAGCGGCGCAAGAGCTGACAGCATTTCTCGCCAGACCAGGTGGAGGTCCGTCCGTACGAGCCGCGACTGGATCCAGCGAACACGTAGATCGCCGGTGTTTGCTGCAGCGATCCATCCTTCGAGCCACGGGATAAAGAGATGTCGATAGGTGTCCAACACGTTTGCCGTCCATTGGGCGTCGTCGATCGGCTGATCAAGCCTACTAGTCCCGAAATCGACCACGGAGGCGGCGGCGGCTCTCGGATCGCGCACCAGCACGAACACTTCGCTCACGCCACAGCTCCTAAGGGTCGCCAGGTTCTCCGGCGTGGCGCCGAAGTGGTCGTGGAGCACGGCGCCGCCCGGGCTGGCGCTGTTGAGCCAGCTTGGCGCCAGCATGCAGTGCGGGAAGTGGCCGAGACTCACTCGGAGCACCGGCATATCCAGGCTCCGCGCCAGGGACTGCGTGAGGCTGGTGCTCGCGGCGCGCGGCATGGAGGCGATCAGGAACGCCGGCACGCCTCGGACTCGCGCCGCTTCGCGATGCTCAAATAGGCCGAGCGAACGGGCGACGTGGTCTGGATACAAGAGGTCCCCGCCGTCCGCTGGCAGTGTGCCGGACCGTTCGATGCAATCGACCATCTCCTTTGATCGTCCAAGATGGGCGTACGTCTGGGCGAGGTGGAAGGCGAGCGCCTCGGCGAAATAGGACTCGTTCATCAACCCAGGCCGCAGGCCGATCGCCGCCAACAGGGCCGCGACGCCGGCCGCAGCGCCGCCTTCTTCTGCGGCGAGTGCGGCCGCAAGTGCGCCCTCAAGGCGCGCCCGCTCACGCACCGCGACGTCGGGATCTGCCACCCCAGAGTCGAAAGCGAGTTCCAGCATCCGTGGGTCCCCCAGTGCGTTTCAGCCCGGCCGACGCCCCAGGCGGGAGCATGCGGCCACTGACTTCACCAACAGCCGGCCAAGTAGAGATTCGATGCTCGCCTAACGCACGGCTCAAGCCATCTGCTCCCTTCGTCCATCGAGGAGGAGGGTTTTTGCAGTCTTCAGCGCCGTCCGTTGGAGAACCTTGGCAATCTTGCTTAGTTCTTCTTCTGGCACGCCAGAGCGATCAGGTAATGCGCCATCTTGTGGTACCCGGTGTGGACCAGTTCGTCGTTCATGGAGAACATGAACACGTTGTGGAAATACTTCTTCATCAGGGCCTCCAAGTCCGGACCACTCTTGCAGTTTATATGCCCAAGCCTGCTGGGCTCCGAGGCGTACGCCTGACTCTCCAACGAGGGCATGCCTATGATCACGGCCCCATCGTCGGTTAGGGCCCGAACCACCTTCTGCAGGACGATCTGTTCTTGAGCCGAATCGATGTGTTCGAGCATGTCGAGCGAGTAGATGCCGTCGTACCTGCCGGGAAATTCGTCCTTCAGCACGTCGACTACGACTGCATCGTAGGGCCAGCGGTCGCGGACCCGTGACTTCGCATCTGCGATAAAGAGAGGATCGAAGTCCGTAATCGTCAGCTTCTCGACCGCTTGGCGAACGATTGGAGCATTGAAGCCGTCTCCGCACCCGACCTCAAGAACGCTTCTTCGACCAGTGAACATCTTTGCAACGAACTTATAGCGCGACATCGAGAAGAGGATGCGCTTGGGATCGTCGTACCACTCCCAGTTCTTCAGAACGCCGAATCGCGTCTCTCCGATCTGCTCCTGCACAGCGTATCCGAGCCAGTTGGCGGGATCCTTGGGGCCGTCTGCAGACATATTGGGGCCTCGGTTCGGCATGCTTGGCAGGTGGTCTATTCCAAGCTTGGCGAGGGGGTCAAGACGAGCGGGAGCGCCGCGGGTCGCTCGCATGAACAGCCCTGCGCACCGACGGTCTTGCCTAAGCCCAACTCACCTAGTCTAAGCTGCGGGCACGCCGCGCGACCGCCTCCGGCTCTCCGGGCCTGCGCATAGAAACGAGTAGCTTGTTTTGGCTCCTGCCCCCAGCGGCGATCACAACCCCGCCCGGTCTCCACGCGTGCGCACCGCTTTCGTCTCGGGCAACTTCAGCGTGTTACATCCGGGCCATTTCCGGCTGCTGAAGTTCGCCGCGGAGAGCGCGGATAGGCTCGTCGTCGGGGTCAATCCGAATGGAACGCCGGGGGCGTTCGGCGCCCAGGAAGACCGGCTGGCGGCGGTGCGCTCGCTGGATATGGTGGACGAAGCGTTCATTCTTGAAAGCTCGCTGCCGGAGGTCCTCGAACGGCTCAAACCTGAGGTCGTGATCAAGGGCAAGGAGCATGAAAGCCGCCTGAACGTCGAGAATGCGGTGGTCGAGCGCTATGGTGGAAAGCTCCTGTTCAGTTCGGGCGAGGTACGCCTGTCGCCTCAGGCGCTACTGGGTGGATCGGAGGCGGGCTTTTCCACCATTCGAAAGCCGGGTGACTTTCCGAAGCGGCACGGGTTCGACCTCAGCGACCTGAAGGCGGCGCTTGGAGCCCTCGAGGGCATGCGGGTGGTGGTCGTCGGCGACCTCATCGTCGACACCTACGTCAACTGCGATCCGCTCGGCATGTCCCAGGAGGACCCGACTCTCGTCGTGACGCCGGTGGAGGAGACGACTTTTGTAGGCGGCGCCGGCATCGTCGCGGCGCACGCGCGCGGTCTGGGGGCGCAGGTATCGTTCGTCTCGGTCGTCGGTGCGGATGAACAGGGCCGCTTTGCAGCACGATTGCTGGATGACCTCGGCGTGGATACTCATCTGCTCCAGGACGTCACGCGACCCACGACCCACAAGCGACGGTATCGGGCCAAGGGAAAGACGCTGCTGCGCGTCAACCACCTGCGCCAGCACCCTATTGATCAAGAGCTGACCGCGGCCATGATGGAGGCCGTAAGAGAGCGCCTCGACCGGGCGGATTTGTTGCTGTTCTCCGATTTCAACTACGGATGCCTTCCGCAGCCTCTCGTTAACGCCTTGATCGGGATGGCCAGCGCCCGCGGCGTGGTGATGGCCGCGGACAGCCAAGCCTCCTCCCAACTGGCCGATATTTCACGCTTCAAGGGAATGGACCTGATCACGCCCACGGAACGGGAGGCGCGGCTGGCGCTCCAGGACTTCCAATCGGGATTGGCGGTCATCGCCCAGGAGCTGCAGAAGAAGGCGCGGGCCAAGCAGGTGGTGATCACCCTCGCCGAAGAAGGCCTGTTGGCCTACGGGCCCGACGGCGGCGAATATCGCGCAGATCTCCTGCCGGCGTTCAACGTCTCGCCTCGGGACGTCGCGGGGGCCGGAGATTCGCTCTTCATGGCCACGGCCCTAAGCCTCCGGGCAGGCGTCAACTTCTGGCAGAGCACCTATCTGGGCGCACTGGCGGCGGCCTGCCAGGTCTCCCGGATCGGCAACTCGCCCCTGACCAGGAGCGATCTGGTGGCCGAGATCGAGTGGCTCGATGGCTAGCCGGCGCCTCTCGGGCGGCAAGGACTTCCTAGTCTTGGCCTAGGAATCCGTCTGAGGACCAAGCTCGATGATGGGAACGAGCTGTGCGGTCCGGTCGACTTCGAGCGATCCGATGGGCTCCCAGGAAGGGCCGGCTACGAACAGGTCGACGACGTCCGAATCGTCTCTGCCGATGGCGAAGACAGCCTCATAGACCAAGGCGCCTCCGTCGTGGCGCTTCGCGCGAACCACGCCACGTATCTTCCCGCCCGTGGGCAGCGGCAGCACGGTTTCCACCCCCGTGCGGACCCCCTGGTCATCGAACTGGAAGTAGAGCAGCGACGTCTCGTCCGCCATCAGCGCATAGGCCTCGTAGGCCGGCTCGTGCGAGAGCGCCCGCACAAGCACTGGCCGGCCAGGGCAGGCGAGTGCGGCTTTCCACTCGAACGTACGCGAACGGGAATCCCAGGCTCCAACGCCCATGTGCAGGGTTGGCTCACACACGGCGACGCCCAGAACATCGTTCATACCCCAGACCGGCAGGACCACGGAGCCGGTGGCGCAGCCCATGGCTTCAAGCCATTCGATCTTCAAAGGGTCGTCGGTTGAGCGCCCGAAGCTGAGTCGGGTATTCCCATCGTCAAAGCAGTGGCGGGTCGCAAAATAGGCGGTCGGGCCCTGTTCCCAGACAGCGACCACGATATCGGCCTCCATTCGTGGCGCGCTTTCCAGGTCGCCTCCGCTCCAGGAGCGGCCCTCAAATCGGCTGAGCACCCGGATGGGTCCCTGGTAGTGGCTGCGCGGCTCGCGGTCGTAGAGGTAGCACGACACCAGGCCCCGCTCGACGCCGTGCGCAGCCGCGAAACACTGCCCCACGCCCGAATGCCCGGTCTGGGCCGCTCGCTCCTTGGGGATGGCGTACAACAACGTCTCGAAGCGGCTGTAGCCATACTGCCTCAGGTAGAATCTGTAATCTTCGAGGTTATCGATAAGAAATTGCGGGTAGTCCCAAAAATGCTCGGGCTCATGATAGATCGCCACCGCGAGCTTCGGTCGGTACTTTCGGATGGTCTTCAAGGCGCCTTCAAGGATGTATTTCTCTCCGCCCTCCACGTCCATTTTCAGGTAGTCGAGGCCGGTGAAAACCCCTTCCGCGTCTAGGGAATCGAGCGTTCGAATAGGGAACGTGGATTTCTGGACATCGCCCTTTATTGCGGACTCGCTCGAGCGCACCATCTTCGCGTCGGTGACGGGGAGGTCGATCTCGCCGTTGTAAGCGCCAAGAAGAACTCTGCGGTTCTCCATCATTCCTTCGAACGACTTCAGCATCTCAGCGAAGGGACTGGTCCCGTAATCTATCATGCAGTCGAAATTATATATGACGCCTTCGCCATTCAGCTTGCAGATGAAGTAGGGAAGTTCCCAGCCTCGACCAACTCCGCAGTTTACGATCCGGTCCCCAGGCGCGAATTCGACGATCTCCATGTACTGCTGACCGCCGAAGACCGTCTTCACGAAAGAGGACAGGATTTCCTCTATGCTCCCAAACAGTATGCGCGCATATGTGGATCGACTGCGATCGTCCGCCAGGTGGGCGAAAACCCTGGCGATCGCGGCGCCATTGGCCTGAAGGAGGCGCTCGTACTCCTGGGTCGACGATCCCCCAAGGGCGGTCAACCGGCCCGCGAACGGCCGTCCGGCGAGCCAGCGCTCCAGAAACGGCCTCAGATCGGACAGCGCCTGCTCATCCAGCACCCGGCTGCGGAAGACGCGCTGGAGCGAACCGCCGCATCCCTTGGCGAAGTCCCAGTACCCGCTTGGATCGTAGTCGAAATACAGGAGCACCCGCGCCTGCTCGCCGGAGACGCCGGCGGCAGCCAGCGCCTGGCTGTGGCGCGCCCACACCGGCGCGGCGATGAAGACCGGAAGCGCCGAATCGCGAAGCGACGCCGGATCGCTGTGGACTTCCGCCGGAGCGCCGCGGCAGGCCTCCATCAGCTGATGCATGAATGGGTCGGCTAGCTCGTCCTCAAACAGCGCATAGGGTTGATCGCCCGCGCAATCATCCGCGGAAAAGAGAAAACGACAATCGAAAAATGAAGAGTCCAGCCCGGTCACTTGCACTCTGATCTGTAAAGGATGGTGGTCTCGATAGAAATTCGTGAGTTTCGGCCTCTGTTTAGAGCGCCGACATGGAGAGTGCGGTAGTTGAACAGGATGGGTTGGCCGACATCGCCGCAGTATTGCCGAAGGCCGATCTCATGGATGTCAAACCCGGGGACAAATTCCACCTTCCCCGGGCCAGGCTTAACCGTATAGTGCCGCGGAGATCGATGGCTGCCCGGCGCCAGTCTGAGTCCGTTCAGTTCGGGCTCCACGCAGATCGGAACCCAGACCTTCGCACGACACATGCCGTCTTCGAGCCGCGTGCCGTAGTGATCCCAAAACCAGGAATCACAGTGAAGCGACCCGACGTCCTCCTGCCGGCCGGGGCGAACCAGACGGAATGTTATCTGCTCGTGCCCGACGTCTTCTTCGTCGGCCAACTGGAACTCGCCGAACAGCTGTTGCACAAACCCGAAGAACGACATGCTTTTGATTTCTTCGACTGAAGATGCAGGGAGAATGCGACCGCGCTTTGACAGCATTCGCGCATGATCGTAGCCCTCGATTGCGTGGAAACGTTCCAGTTCTGTTTGCGACAGCATCTCTACGGCCTGGGGCGAAACCTCCTGGGCCGTCCTCAGCATATGCGCCTTGATCAGCTCCCGCACACGACGCACCTCGGCGGGCTGGAAGCTCGGGCCTTGGCCGAGGCCGAGATCGGCTCCAAAACTCTGTTCGGAACGTGGTCCGTCGAACCAATGTCGCAGCGCATCCCTCCGCGGCAACTCAAGGGGCGGCGTCTCTATGGTCGCGGCGTTCTCAGGGAGTGCGTAGGTCAACGGGGCTCCTTTGCGCGGCGAGAGAACCAAACTTGCGTGCCACTTGCAAGCGAGCTCGAGCGTCGCCCTTGCGGTCGGTTCAGCCTTTGGTATGGAATGCCGGTCGCAAGGGGGGGCTAATGGTTTTCAAACAGGGAGCAACGGCCCGCAAAGGCGCCGCAAAGCGGCTGGAGCGACGACCTCCAGTAAAGATACTCATCGCAGTCTGGGGGGACGACTACATCCGGCGATTTGAGTTGTTGGGGCTTGGTTCCGTTCTATCCGAAAACAACCTGCCGGCCCTTGCAAAGGACTGCGACGTTGAGTTCGTCTTTCTGACGAAGGCTCTGGAAGTCGAGAGATTCGAGACCCTGCCCCTCGTGCTGCAGATCCGCAAGTATGCCAGCGTTCGCTACGAAGCCATAGATGACCTCATAGTCCCTGGGCTTTACACGGTTACACTCACGTTGGCGTTCACCCGGGGCATGAGAATATTTGGCCCCGATATGACGAATATGTATTTCGTCTACTGGAACGCCGATTTCGTAATCGGCGACGGCTCGTTGACCCACGTGCGGCGATGTATCCAGGAAGGTCGAAAGGTGGTGCTCGCAGGAAGTGTTCGCGTGATCTCCGAGGAGGTCGAACCCATCCTGCGGAGCGCCATCGGGTCGGACGGCGTGCTTCGCGCGCCGCCTCGGCAATTGCTGGAACATCTCTTTCGTCACCCACACCTGATGCAGGTGGCCAAGACGGTGAACCAGGATTTCTGCTGGGCGAAGTATCCAAATCATCTCTTCTGGGAGGTGGACGAGAAGACGATCGTCGCGCGGTTCTTCCAGATCTTCATGTTCTGTTTGCGACCGACGCGCGCGCTCAGCGCGATCGACGGTTATTGCGACTATAGCTTCGTGCCAGCCTTTTGCCCTGGAGAGCCGATCTATGTGGTTGGCGACAGTGACGAGGTTTGTCTGCTGGAACTGCAGGGACGCTGGCAGGAGGCCTCGGACGTCCACTTCGGTCCAGGACGCGATGAGGCGTGGCTGAATAGCCTGGATGAGTGGTGCACGCCGGAGCACGCCGAAATCGCCAGGGCGCCGATCGTCTATCACGCCGGGGAGCTGCCGCCGACGTTGCCGCTGGTGCTCGAGGACTCGGCGGAATTCGTCGAGGCGTGCCTTCGAAAGATCCGCGAGCCCGCGCCGCACCCGGGGCACTACTACTGGATCTATGGGGTCGCAGCCTGGCGCCTTCGCCGCCCGCCCGAGGCGATCGCGCAGGGCTGGCCCCCCGAACTCAGCCTGCGCCTTCCCGTGCAGACCCTCAAACACCCGAGCTTCGACCATGACAGAAGAGCCAGGGCGCGGCCCTCCGGCTCGGCAAGCGCGGGTGCGGCGTATTGGCTTCGTCGCCGCTGCCTGGGCGAGCCGCCGCAGATCACCCGTTTCCATCCCGATGCGGCCGCGCTGCAGCCGCTGATCGATCAGGCGCGGGGCACGCGCGCGCGCCTTGACGAGAACCCCCAGCACAAGGTGCTGCTCGTGGCCGACCTAGGTCATTGGATAGATCGCGTCCTGACCATCGATCACGAGCGCATATTCCGGACGGAGCCGCTGGTGGCGAGCACGTGGCTGCTCGAGCCGCAGCCGGAAGTGGACGAAGTTGTGATCTACCACCGCGGCGGCCCAGCGGGTGGATTGGAGGCGATCCTGAAGAATGTCGCGCCTGCCCTGAGGGCGGGCGGCCGGCTGAGCGTGCTGTGCCACTATCCTGTGTACGAAGACGTCGATCCGGAATGGATCGGGCGGGATCGACTCAGTTTTGCGGTCGCGCCGCTGGAGGCCAAGCGGGTCTCGCACCATTTCGCCGGCGCCGGTCGCCTGCGCTATGCCCGGAGCCTGGCCCGTTATGCCGAGGCAGTGGAGCGGGGCGGGACGATTTCGCGCATCAAGGCTTCCGTCCGGCTCGCGGGCGAGATTGCAGGCGTGGCGCTGCAGCGGCGGAGATCAGGCCGGCATGCGGCTTGGGTGTTCACCGCCCGAGCGTATGACCCGGCCTGAGGGCGCTCATCTGCGCGGTCGCATGAAGTTCCGCCCGGGTTGAACCGGGAAGCCATTGATTGCGAGGGAGCCGAGCACGAGCTCCTCGCCGGGCGTATACAGGTTTGCTTCCAGGAAGACGCGACCTTTGTCGCGGGCAGGGGGTAGCACGAGCCGCGTCGGCCGATACTCGAAACCCTGTCGGCCGGGAGCGATCTCGGCGGCGAACCGCTCGCCCACGTCCAAAGCCTGTGCGTCGTCCTGCGCGTTCGGGATGCGCCGAAGGTTTATCGATCCGCAGAGGCGAACCGGGTGGGAGTTCGCGTTCACCAGCTCGCCCTTGATAAGTTCGACGGCGCCGCCTCGGAACTGATTCAGGTGGAAGGCCATGGCCCGGCGGTTCAGGTAGACGGTCTCGGGCTTGCGTATGACGATGAACCCGTTTGGCGTGTCCAATGTTTCGAGGTGGTCGTCCAGCTCGATGCCCAGCGTGCCGTCCCGGGATTGCCCGGTTACGACCGCCCGCGCGAGCTCTGCACGGGGAGATAGCCGTCCGAAGTCGCGGCTGGCGTCCAGCACGTCGATCTGTTCGGCATTGTCGACCACGATCAGCCCTCCCGGCCGCAGCGCTTCATAGGAGGCGAAGAGATCGTGCATCACATTCGGATAGCTGTGGTTGCCATCCACCAGGACGAGATCGAGCGGCGGGACGTCCAAGCTGGGCACAAAGAAGTCTGAGGAGAACTTCGGCCAGAAAACCGTGATCTCTTGTAGCGATCTTGGCCACTGCGCGATGATCTGAGGCGCACGCGCCTGCCCATAGGGGTCGATCGTGTAGACGCGGCCTCGTCCGGCCTGCAACATCGAGGCGGCCAGGAGCAGGGTCGTACCGGCGAAGCCCGTGCCAATCTCCAACACGCAACGGGCTCTGGCTTCGGAGATCAACCAGTGCAGCATTGCCCGCTGGGGTGAGGAAATCAGCGAGTTCGGGGGCCAATGCTCGAGCTTGGCGACGAGCGCCCGGTATTCGGCGGTCGCCGAGATGGCCGCCAGGCTGGCAAGCAGGGACGAGCTGCTTCCCACGCCGCGTTCGGGCAGTGGCAAGGCGGGAATCTTCACGTCTTCGGTTTGTGTCTTCTGCTTCCAGCTGAACATGCGCTACCCGAGTTGGTCGCCCGACGTGCCGTGGATGGGCGCTCCCGGCGAAACAGGAGCGAGAGGAAGTTCTCGTCAGGTTGCACCGGATGAGGTGGGAACCTTCAGATCGCCGGAGCCCCAGACCTGTGAAGCAAGACTTGAACAGAGCGATGTCATCGGGGCGAACGGCCAGCCAAGGGCACGTTGCAGCTTCGAGATGTCGAGCGACGTGTCAACCGGACGTTCTTCGCTGAAGGGCAAGTCGCGCAGTCTGCACGGCACGATGTCGGCATGAGCGCCCGGCGACCTCGCGACCACGTGCGTCAGCAGGAGGCGGAGCAGCGCGAGCCGGGTGAACGCTTCAGGACCGGCGACGTTGAAGAGTCCCGTCGCGCCGCTCTCCGCGAGACCGACGGACACGCCGGCGGCATCCTCCGCCGCCAGAGGGCAGAGGACCTGGTCCGCGGCGCAACGGATCCGCTGGCCGTCCTGGATGTTCCTGACCCATTCCCAAAGGATGTTCTGTGGTTCCTGTCGATCGCTCACGACCTTGGACAGTCGCACGACCAGCCAGGGGCGCGTCTGCCGCGCGAGCCAAGTCTCGACGGTCGCCTTCTGGCGGCCGTAGGCCGTAAGCGGAGCCA
Source organism: Phenylobacterium sp. (assembly GCF_030697925.1). Lineage (GTDB taxonomy): Bacteria > Pseudomonadota > Alphaproteobacteria > Caulobacterales > Caulobacteraceae > Phenylobacterium. Next base: position 12,889 of record NZ_JAUYOJ010000069.1, read on the forward strand.
GGCTGTCGTCTTCTGACCAGAAGCCCCTGCTGCCTGGGAACACGTAGTCGCTTGAAAAGAAGACCGGCGTCAGCCCCTGTCGGAAGCACTCGCCGGCCACGTCCAGGACGCTGTCGATGTTGATCGCCGCCGTTCCATCCCAGTCACGGGCGCACCTTTCAGGATCGATCGAGCCATAGAGGATGAAGACATGGGTAAGGTCGCTCGGCAGTCGCGAAAGAACGTTTGCGAAGCGGTCCTGACCGGCCAGGAAACGAACTCCGCCTGCAATCGGCCGTGAGGCGAATGCGCCGACACTGCGGTCTGGTCCGAGGCGTTCCAGCACGCGGCGGCCGACGAAACCGGAAGCGCCAAGGACCAGCGCCTTCAATCGTACGTCCTCCGCCTGCCTGTCGTCCGCCCTGCGGCGCCTGATCGCCGGTTCAGACGATGGGCGCCCGGTGCGCCAGACAGGCCGAATCCAGGAGTAAGCCTTGCCAGGCCTGGCCTCATCTGGGCGCGACTTCAATTCCACCGATCGTCAGCTTCATGCCCGGCTGGCCGGAAAATACGTGCTGACCCTTCGACGTCATCCCGACAGTGAAGAACAGCCAGCCGTCGCGCGTGTTGAGCTCGGTCGTAACCTTTTTCCAGTCGCCATCCTGAACAATGGCTGCTGCGGGGAACTGGGTCTCGTTGGTGACCAGGGGACTCGGCTGCAAGGCGTTGCTCTCCGGATCGAAGAGGACCACGCCATAGTCGGCAGCCCGGGAGGGTGTGACGAGCGTCTTTCCGCGACCTTCGACAATAAGCCCGACACCCGTTGAGGCCTTCACCCAGACCGTCACGCGGTAAGTCCCAGGTCCATAGGACCCGCTGAACCCGACCCGGTGAAGGCTGGCGTCGGGGGTCGGACTGATCTGGAGCGCGGTTGAGCCGCTTGCGACGCCCTCGCCGTCGGCCAAGCCAGCCATGACGCCTTCGGCGAGGTCCCATTTCAGAGGGGCGGGCAAGCCCATGACCGAGAGCTGCTGCACATCGGCCACCTGCGCCGCACGCGCCGTCTTCGGAGCCTCCTGCGTTGCCCCCTTTTCGGCGCCGTCCTTAGGTGGCGACAAGGGGCCACAGCTCGCCAGTCCGAGAGCCGCCGCGAGAGCGCCCAGCCGCAGTCCAAGAAGGGGCGCCTGGCAGAGGATCGAACGCATTGCAGCTGCTCCGAGCGAAGTTAAGACAGGTCCGAGCGTCTGCCGTAGATTAAGGCTCCGAAGTCTGTCAAGAACCAATCCCTTTCATGACATAAGCTATCAAAGAGCGCGCGCGGTTGAGGGTTTCTGCCCTGAGGCGCCGTTATATTTCCCCGATTGACTGTAGAAACTTGGTGTAGGCGGCGATTACGTCATCGATCGGTCCAATCGACTTGACTTCACCGGCGTCAATCCAAAGCCCGATGTCGCTGAAGCCGCGTAGAATGTGATCAGAGTGGCTTGCCACGACGCTGATTCCTGAGTGGCTGCAGATCTGCTTCGCCCGCCGAACCGCCTTATCGATGAACTTGTTGTCGCCCGCCCCAATCCCTTCGTCGATCAGCATGATATCAGCCTGATTCGCCGTGGCCATGGCGTAGCTCAACCGGCCAAGCATCCCTGACGAGTAGGTCCGAACCGGAAGCTCCAGATAGGGGCCGAGTTCGCAAAATTCGACGGCGTCGTCGACAGCCCCCTTGAGCGCCGGTCCGTTCAGACCGTGCAGCCGCGCGATGAGCTTCATGTTCTGCAATCCGGTCCTGTCCGAGTCCAATCCGAACCCGCCGAGGACACAGCCCACGGAGCCCACGACATGCCGCTCCCCCGCGGTCGGTTGAATGATCCCGGCCATGAGGCGCAGGAGCGTGCTCTTTCCGGAGCCGTTTCGGCCCATCAGGCCCAGGCGCTGGCCATGGCGGAGGTGCAGCGAGACCCCGTTCACCGCTAGGACATACTGCGTGGTGCTGGAGCCGCCGCCGAGCCGACCGAAACTCATCGAACTCGCGGCCGCAGCAAAGGCGGACCGCTGCGATGCGGAGACGATCACGGGGTAAGCGGCTCGCACGTTCCGTAACTCTAGACTCGCCATTGGTGCTCGTCGGCCTTTCGGTTGAAGAAGCGTGGGGTCAAAGCCAATAGACGACCTGAGGACGCATCCTGACGTACACGATGAGGCCCGCGGTCAGGGTGGCAAGCGCGATGAGCGACGCGATCAGCCACACGAGCGGCGCGACGGCCTCTCCGATCAGCGGCGCCCGAACGACCTCGAGCAGATAATAGAATGGATTGTACATGACGAGCGGCGACTCGATCTGTTGGCGACCCGGGACCCAGAAGACGGGGGTCAACACGAACATCAGGCCCGCGCCCATGGCCGAGGCCGGTCCAAGGTCTCGGAATCGGGCGCCGAGGGGACCCAAAAGGAGCGCGGCGCCCACGCCAAAGACCATCGTGATCAGCAGGCCCGGCGCGACGCCCACGAGAGCGACGTGAATAGTCCCCTCGAATGCCGCCACGACGACATAGACCACCAGAAGGTGCGCATAGTTCACGTAGGAGGCCGCGACGGATCTGACGCTGTGGATAGCCATGGGTATGGGATAGGCGTCGATGAATCCCTTGGCCTTGACCAGGGAATTGCTCCCGTCGACGACGAATGAGGCAAGCAGCCCCCACGTCGGTAGGCTGGCAGCGAGATAGGTCAGGTAGTGCGGGTTGCTCGCGGCGAACTTCTCTCTCAAGAGATAGAGGCCCGCGATGAAGCCGGCCTGGCCCAGGGTGATCCACAGGGGCCCAAGGATCGTTCGCCGATACCGTCCGGCGATATCATCCATGGCGGCTATTCCCCAGATCCGCCAGGACATGAGCGCGCGCAATATTTCATGCAGGCTGTTCTGAAGAGTGTGCGCGGCCACGGCAGGTGCTCTCGTAGAATGGGCGGTCATGGTGAGCCTCGCCGCCTCGCCTCAAGAATGGCGACGGAGACGTGTTTGGGAGATCGCTGCTGAATGCCCAGCAGCCTGCCGCAACCGACTGCCGTCATCAATCCCACCGCGACCGCCGATGCGCCCACCAGCAGGAACTTGCGCCAGACGGTGGCCCCGGCGAATTGATCCGCCAGGCGTCCGTGTGTGCGCCGCACCCATTCGTCGATCCTCAAGTCGTACACGCGAAGGCGCCGGACCTCCATATGCGCTTCCAACCACGAGAACATCGCCGCCAGGCTATGGCGCTCGACGGCGTTGGAGCCCTCCGCCAAAAGGAAGACCGTGGCTGCTGCAGCGCGCTCGAGGGCCGGTGCGGCCATGGCGAGCGCCTGTGCGCGCTCTTCGGTCCGGCTCGCAAGTAACCCGACGAACAGCGAGGAAGGCCGAGCCACCGCTGTGTCGCGATCAGAATCGAAGGCGCAGAGCTCGCCGAAGACGCTGCGTCCGATGACTTGGGCGTGCAGGTCAAGATCATGGTCGCGGCGCTCTAGGCCCGACAGGACGCGCGCGACCCGCCAACGCGGATGCCAGAATCGAAGGCGCCCTGGCCGTCCGGCCAGAAGCGTTCGCGCCAGCCGTCTCACCGGTCCGGGCGGCTGGCGCGGCGGTTCTGTGGGCGCGCCGGCGAGCTCCGGGGGGTCCGCGACAACGCCTCGTTCCGCGCGGTCGGCGCGCCACATCGCCACCGCTGCGAGCCAGCCGACGTGATCCTTCAGGGGCAGGGGCTCGGGAACATTGGCGAGCAGCTCGTTCACGAAGGTCTCGGACGCCTCGACCGCCGACGCCACGCAGGGGCCCGGATCGGCTGCACGGAAGAAGAGCGGGGTATGCGCCTGATCATGGTGAAACTTCACCGACCATCGCCCAATGGCCTTCGCGGCTCGCTTCGGGTCAGCCCTCCCGATCTGGAACAAGTCAAGCTCATGTTCCAGGGCGGCCAACTCGAGGGCGAAGAATTCATCGCTGTCATTCAGTATGACGGGCTTGGCGTCCGGAACCTGCAGCGGGATCAGGCCGTAATCGCAGAAGCTCTCGGCCGATCTTACCGGAGGCTTGATCTTCAGCGCCAGGGGAAACAGGCAGAAGCCACGGCCCACCAGGGTCTGCGGCTCCGGTCGCCAGACATAAAGATGGGCGCCAGCCGAATGAATCTCGCCTTGATCCATCCGGGCGCAAAGCACCGTCGGATGCAGGGTCCGCAGCGCGATCGACACGAGGTCGCGCGCTGAAACCGAGAGCACCGTAGGGGATTGCTTTCGAGCCTCGAGAAGCTTGACGGCCTCGGACTCGATCACCCGCAAGCTCGGAGACAGGACCGCCGTGGCGCCCGCATCGAGCGCGCGCACCAAACCGCCCAGGGCGTTGCGGGACAGGATGAAATCGCTGTTGAGCAAGACCGCCGATCCGCCGTCCGGCCCAATCGACCGCGCCAACGCCCGATGGTAGGCGAGCGTCAAGGTCACATAGGTCGCCGCCGAGGAGAGCAGGTCGTCGATCGAGATGAAGTCAACGTCAGCCAGGGCGCTCAGCTCATCCAGCGCCCGGCTGGCGCGCAACGCTGGGATGTCCTGGGTGCGGGTGACGATGCTGAAGCTCACGGGTCGGGTCGCAGCGACGGCCGGGATGTTCTCGTCGGCGAGCAACGACGGCAGGGCGAAATCCACGAACGGGCGAAGGTAGGCCGACCCCCACACCGGCACCACAAGCAACAAAGGGTCCCGCCCGCCCTCGGGCGGGCGACGTCTCAGGCTTTCTTCGCTCGCAATCAATTGGGTCTCCCAACTGGACCATAGGGCCGGCTCGCGACAATCCAGCCAGCCTTCTACGGGCGCCGGCGCCCACCGGCAATGCGGGTCGGACGGCGCTACGCCTGCTGTAGGCGCGCGGCTGGAATGTGGCGCGCATGTCGCTGAACCGCGCCCGGCCTCTCGAAAGGCCCACTCCCGATCCGCTCCGACGCCGCAATTTTCGGCAACTAGGTTCTGTTGACGACGTGCCTGAGCCAGAGTCGGGCGGAGGCGACGAGAATGAAGCCGATGTAGCTGTCGGCGGTCTTGTCGTATCGGGTGGGCGACCAGGGCTACGACACCGACGCCATCCTGGCCGACCTGGAGGGGCGCGGGATCGCCGCCGTCATCCGCCCAGGCGCAATCGCAAGGTCCAGCCCGTCATCGACGGCCACCTCTACGCTCTTCGAAACTTGGTCGAACCATGCTTCTCAAAGCTCAAGCACAGCCGCAGGCTGGCCATCGTGGTGGCCTTCCGCCAGAAGACCATGCTGCCGCTGGACGACGTGCTGGGCTGCCTGAGGGACACTATTCCCAATCTCAGCCGCAGCGCCCTGCAGGTCGAGGAGACCGCCGAGAAGCGCAAACGGTTCAAGACCTAGTGATTGCAGGCGGATTCCTGGGGTTATACAAGCGTGGCGGTCATGGACCGCATTCGGAACGGCTCATCACCACCAAGACAGGGCTACGATTCCCGCGACTCGTGACGTCTTCCTCCCGGACGCCGCGTTAAAACTGAACCAATGAGGTCGGCATTGAAGCTTTTTGTGACGGGAGCTTGCGGGTACAAGGGCTCTGTCCTCGTTCCGAAGCTGCTGCTGGCGGGCCACGAGGTCATCGCCTTCGATATTCAGTGGTTCGGCAACTTCCTGAGGCCGCATCCAGCGCTGACGGTCGTCAAGAGCGATGTCAGGGACCCGGAGAACATCGATCTGGCCGGAGTGGACGCGGTCATCCATCTCTCAAGCGTCGCCAACGATCCCTGCGGCGACCTCGATCCGAAGCTCACATGGGAGATCAGCTGCCTCGCCACCATGCAGTTGGCGGACCGGGCGGTACGCCAGGGTGTGAGGCAATTCATCTACGCTTCTTCCGGAAGCGTGTATGGGGTGAAGAAGGAAGATCGGGTTACAGAAGATCTGGAGCTTCTTCCGATCTCTGAATACAACAAGACCAAGATGTGTGGAGAGCGGATCGTGTTGTCGTATAAGGACGACATGATCGTGCAGATTGTTCGTCCCGCGACGGTTTGCGGGCTTTCGCCGAGAATGCGTCTCGATGTTTCCGTGAACTTGCTCACGATGCAGGCCCTCTCCAAAGGAAAGATCGTTGTGTTTGGCGGCGACCAGACGCGACCGAATATCCACATTGAAGACATCACAGATCTCTATGTGTTCCTGCTGGCGAACCCACAGCACACCGGCGTCTTCAACGCCGGCTTTGAAAATCTGTCGATCAACGAAATTGCCGGACTCGTGACCCGCCACGTTCCCGCGGAAGTCACGGTCACGCCGAGCAACGATCCGCGATCCTACCGCGTGAACTCGGACAAGCTGCTTGCGACCGGGTTCAGGCCGAAGAAGACCGTCGAAGATGCGATCAAGGAGATCGTGGGAGAGTTCCATCAGGGCTCGCTCCGGGACGAGCCGCGCTGGAACAACTTGACTTGGATGCAAACTGAAGTCGCGGAGGCGCAAAGGTGAACATCGCAATCCCACCTTCGCCTGTCGCGGCGACGCATCCAGAGTTCGCGGCCCATTGCCATGACTATGCTTTGCGGCTGTCGGCCACGATGGCCGCCTTCGACTGGCAGCCGGTATCGCGGCTGGCGGAAGATTTGGCCGATTGCAGGTTTTCGCGCCGGCAGGTGTTTATTTGCGGGAACGGCGGCAGCCTGGGCAACGCGATCCACTTGGCCAACGATTTTCTCTACGGGGTCGGCAAGCGGCCCGGCCTGGGCTTGCGGGTCACGGCTCTCGGCGCGAATCCCGCCGTGCTGACCTGTCTCGCGAACGATGAGGGATACGAGCGAATCTTCGAACTGCAGCTGGCCGAGCTCGCGGAGCCCGGCGATGTGCTGATCATCCTGTCCGGCAGTGGGAACTCCCCAAACATCGTCCGCGCCCTGGAGAAGGCGCGGGAGATGGGGGTCAAGAGCTACGCGATCGTCGGCTTCGACGGCGGCAAAGCTTCAAAGATAGCCGAGGTGGTGATTCACAGCCCGCTCAACGACATGCAGATCAGCGAAGACATGCAGCTGATCATTGGGCACGTGCTGATGCAATGGCTGTGGATGAATCGAGAGGCGCTGGGGCGCCGGACCAGCGGGGCATGACGCGTCGCTTCCTCGTCCTCGGCTCGAACTCGTTCTCGGGCGCGACCTTTGTCGACCATCTCGCAACGCGCGGCTACGAGGTCGTCGCGACAAGCCGCTCTGGGGAGCCGCATTCCGCCCTGCTGCCCTACAGGTGGCGCGATCATGCGCGCGCCCCGGAATTTCAGCGGATCGACCTCAATCATGACCTGGATGCGCTGGATGCGCTCATACGCGCAAGACGCATCACCCACGTCGTGAACTTCGCCGCGCAGAGCATGGTCGGGCAGAGCTGGGACCATCCGGATCACTGGATGATGACCAATGTCGTCTCGACGGTGCGGCTGCACGACCGCCTGCGCGCGTACGACCACCTTGAGCGGTATGTGCATGTGACAACCCCCGAGGTCTATGGCTCGACGGAGGGGTGGGTCAAGGAAGACGCGCCGTTCAATCCGTCCACGCCCTACGCCGTCAGCCGTGCGGCCGCTGACATGAGCCTGCGAACCTATTCTGCGCGCTACGGCTTTCCGGTCGTCTTCACCCGGGCCGCGAATGTGTTCGGTCCAGGGCAACAGCTCTATCGAATCGTGCCGAGGACGATCGCATCCGCCCTGGCTGGCAGGCCGCTCACGCTCGACGGCGGCGGCAAGTCCGTCCGTTCGTTCATCGACATGCGCGATGTTTCGGACGCCACCCTCAGGATCGCGATCGAGGGCGTGGCGGGCGAATGCTATCACATCTCGACCGAGCGGATGGTTTCGATCCGGGAGCTGGTCGAGATGATCCTGGAGCAGCTCGGCAAGGATTTCTCGGAAACCGTGAGGGTTGGCCCCGAGAGGCCCGGGAAGGACGTCGCCTACATGCTCGACAGCGGCAAATTGCGGCGGGAGCTGGGCTGGACCGACCAGATCTCGCTGGAGCAAGGGGTCGCCGACACCATCGCCTGGGCCCGTCGATTTCAGGGCGAACTATTTGGAATGAACTGGGACTATGTCCACAAACTTTGACCGGGACATGACGCAATGAACGCCCTCATGCCGACCCTGGATGGGCTAGGGCTCAGGGCGCGGGCCGCGCAACTGAGAGGCCGGATCATCGACATGTGCCATGCCGCGAGTTCGGCCCATCTCGGCTCGTCCCTGTCCTGCGCGGATGTGCTGACGGCGGCCTACTGGCACGTGCTCAAGGTGGACCCGGCCCATCCCACAGACCCGCTGCGCGACCGCTTCATCCTGTCCAAGGGTCACGCCGCGATGGCGATCTATGCGGCGTTAGCGATGCGGGGCTTCTTCCCCGAGGCCGAACTGGCGACCTACAACCAGGATGGAGGTCGTCTCGCCGAACACCCGCCCGCCAACCAGCTTCCGGGCGTGGAGGCCGCAACCGGCTCGCTTGGCCACGGTCTGCCGCTGGCCGCGGGCATTGCGCTCGCGGGACGGATTCAGGGCCGGGACTATCGGGTGTTCGCCCTGCTGTCCGATGGCGAGAATAACGAGGGCTCGGTCTGGGAGGCAGCCATGTTCGCCGCCGGCCAGAGGCTCGAGAACCTGTGTGCGATCATCGACTACAACAAATGGCAGGCGACGGACCGCTCCAACGACGTGCTCGCGCTCGCCCCCTTGGCGGACAAGTGGCGCGCGTTCGGCTGGGACGCCGTGGAATTGGATGGCCATGACGTCGAGGCCCTCGCGCGGGTCATGCAGAAGGTGCCCAACGGCTCCGGCAAGCCCGTGGCGATCGTCGCGCATACAGTAAAGGGCAAGGGCGTCTCGTTCATGGAGGACGACAACAACTGGCACTACCGCGCCCCGACGGCGGCGGAAGTGGCGCTGGCGCGGGCGGAGCTGGGCTTGTCATGAGGAACGCGTTCGCCGACGAAGTGACAAAGCTCGGTATGGTCGATCCTCGCCTGGTCCTGCTGTCGGGCGACATCGGCAACAAGCTGTTCGATCGGTTCAAGGCCGCCCAGCCGGAGCGGTTCTTCAACTGCGGCGTGGCCGAGCAGAACATGACGGGCGTGGCCACCGGCCTGGCGATGAACGGCCTGCGTCCCTTCACCTACACCATAGCCCCGTTCTGCACCACGCGCTGCCTGGAACAGATCCGCACCGATGTGGCCTACCATGAGGCGCCGGTCACCATCGTGGCGGTGGGCGCGGGGCTCGCCTACGCAGGGCTGGGACCGACCCATCACGCCTGTGAGGACATCGCCTTCCTGCGGGCCATTCCGAACATGGTCGTGCTGGCGCCGGGAGACGCCTGGGAGTTGCGGGCCGCGGTGCGCGCGGTCCTGGCGCAGGATCGACCCGCCTACATCAGGCTGGGGAAGAAGGGCGAACCGTTGGTTCACGGCGGTCCGTTGCCTGATTTCCAGATCGGCAAGGCCATAACCGTCGTCGAGGGCTTGGACGTGTGTCTCCTGTCCACGGGAAACATGCTGCCGGAGGCTGTGGCGGCGGCGAGCTTGCTTCGCCAGAAGGGTGTCGCGACCCGCGTCGTGAGCTTCCACACCGTCAAGCCGCTCGATACAGCATGCCTGCGTGAGGCTTTCACCCGGTTCAGCCTCGTGGCAACCGTGGAAGAGCACTCGCTGATCGGCGGCTTCGGCTCGGCCGTGGCCGAGTGGGTGAGCGACCATCTCGCCGGAGGCGCGCGCCTTATCCGCTTTGGCGCGCCCGACCAATTCTTCAAGAAGTCGGGCGAACATGAGTACGCCCGTCGCGAGCTGGGTCTGACGGCGGAGCACATCGCCGAGCGACTCGTCCGCGCGATCAGCCAACCTGCCGCCTAGAGATCAGCATGAAGACGCAAGCCGCCCTTCTCGTGGAAACGGGCAAGCCCCTCAAGGTCGAGGATATTGAGACCCCGGCCTTGAAGCGGGGGCAGGTCCTTGTCGAGATCGCGTATTCCGGCGCCTGCGCCACGCAGGTCATGGAGGTGCGTGGCGACAAGGGTGAGGACAAGTGGACGCCGCATTGCCTCGGCCACGAGGGCTCCGGATCGGTTGTCGAAGTCGGGCCGGAGGTCACCAAGGTCAAGCCGGGGGACCATGTGGTGCTCTCATGGCTGCGCGGCGACGGCATCGAAGCCGGGGGCGCTGTCTACGATTGGGGCGGCGTCCGCGTGAACGCCGGCGGCGTGACGACGTTTCAGCGCCACGCCGTCGTGAGCGAGAACAGGCTGACGCGTCTCCCGAGGGGGTTGCCGCTGGACCTCGCGGTGCTGCTGGGCTGCGCGGCCCCCACGGGAATGGGCGCGGTCTTCAATGTGCTGCAGCTCAAGCCGGGCCAGACTGTCGCCGTGTTCGGAGCCGGCGGCATCGGCTTGCATGCCTGCATGGCGGCGGTCTTCGCCAAGGCCGCGCGGATCATCGCCGTCGATCCCCAGGCCGATCGGCGCGCGCTAGCCCGCAGCTACGGCGCGACCGATGTGATCGATCCTGAAGCCGAGGATCCTGTCGCAGCCGTCCACGGTCTCGTCGCCGGGGGCGTGGACCTCGCCGTCGAAGCCACGGGGGTTCCGAGGGTGATGCAGCAGGCCTTAAGTGCGGTGCGACCGCAGGGCGGGCGGGCGGTGGTCATCGGCAACGCCAGGTTCGGCTCCGAGCTGACTGTCGATCCTGCGGTCTTCAATCAGGGCAAGAGTTTGATGGGGACCTGGGGCGGCGACAGCGTCCCGGATCGTGACTTCCCCCATTTTGGCGAGATCCTGAGCTCTGGGCGGTTCGACCTGAAGCTGCTGCTGTCCAAGAGCTACAGCCTCGATGGGATCAATGACGCGCTTGCGGATTTGGCGGCTGGCCGCGTCGGCCGGCCGCTCATCGACATGAGGCTATAGCTCGCCTTGCGGATCGGTATCGACCTCGATAACACCGTTGCCTGTTATCAGGATGCTTTCCATGCTGCGGCGGTGGAACGCGAGTTCTTCCGGCCTGAAGAGGTCGCATTCGACAAGACGAGCGTCCGCGACCACCTGAGGCGTCTGGGACGCGACGCGGACTTCACTGAACTTCAGGGGTATGTGTACGGTCCCGGCATGAGACACGTCACTCTCTATCCGGGGCTGCGGGAAGCGCTGGCGGCGCTCGGCGCGGCGGGCCACGAACTCTTCCTTATCAGTCACAGGACCAGGCGGCCTTTCGCAGGTCCCCCTCATGACCTCCATGCGCACGCTCGGGAGTTCCTCGACTCGCAGGGTCTGATCGGACCGGTTCGCGGAAGGTTCGCCGCATCGAACGTCTTCTTCGAGCTCACCAAGACGGAGAAGGTGGCGAGGATCGGCAAGCTCGGTTGCCACGTCTTCGTCGATGATCTGTGGGAGATCCTCACCATGGAAGGATTTCCGGCGACGGTGCGGAAGGTTCTGTTCGATCCGGATGGGCATCGCGCCGACGCCGGCCCCGGCGTCGAGGTGGTCCGGGACTGGAGTTCGATCGCCAACCGGCTCCTGGCCTGCGGTTGAGTCCCCGTGGCTGCGCGTGAGCCAGTGCAGATCGCCACCGCGCTCGCCGCCCTCGCGGGGCGTCCACGGCCCGAGCACCTCGCACCGCTGGCCGGCGGCCGTAACAACCAGGTCTTCCGCGTCGATACGGCCGGCGAGCCGTTCGTCCTCAAGCTCTACCACCGCGATCCGAACGATCCCCGAGATCGGCTGGCGCACGAGTGGAGCTTCCTGACCTATGCTCGCCAACGCAACGTCGCCGCTGTTCCGGAGCCGATCGCGGTCGACACCGAGGCCGGTGCGTCGCTGCTCAGTTTTGTGCCGGGAGAGAGGGTGCAAGCCGGTCAGGTCGAACGCTGGCATCTCGACGAGGCGCTCAGTTTCATCTTGCAGCTCAATGCGCCGGGCGCGACGGCCGCGAGGTTGCCCCTGGCGGCCGAGGCCTGCATGAGCGTCGCTGACCATCTTTCGATCGTGGATCGCCGGGTGGAGCGCCTGCGCAATCTCGACCCGGAGGCGCCGTGCTGCGCCGCGGCCGAAGAGCTGGTCCGCGGTGAGCTCCTGCCCCTGTGGCGTGAAACCAGGGAGAGAGTCTCCGGCGCGACCCGGACCCTGGGCATCATCTTGGATGAAACCTTGGAAGCTGGCGCCGAATGCGTCTCTCCATCGGACGTGGGATTCCACAACGCGCTCGTGTCGGGGCGTCGCGTGACATTCATCGATTTCGAGTACGCCGGCCGTGACGATCCGGCCAAGCTCGTCGCAGACCTGTTCTGCTGCCCGGAAGCGCCGCCGCCCTTTGGTGAGTTCGAAAGCTTCGTCGATCGCCTGTTCGCTGGACTGGGACTTGCCGACGTTCACGCCGCGCGCTGCCGACTGCTGATCGATGTCCATCGCCTCAAATGGGCGTGTATCGTGCTCAACCAATTCCTTCCGATAGGCCGCCAGCGTCGGGCGTTCGCCGCCCAGACCGGCGCGGCGGAGGCCCCCGAGGCCTTGCTCGCTCGCACAAGGCGAAGCCTGGCACAAATCGGATATTCAAGCTGATTAAGGAAGCCAACATGCCCTACCGAGAATTCGTCAGCCTGGTCCACAAGGCGACCGCCCGCAACTATCTCGAGCGCGTCAATGAGGTCGACAAGGCTGTGGTCGCGGAGGTCGCCACCCAGTTCGGTGAAGCGTATTGGGACGGCACGCGCCTGCAAGGCTACGGCGGTTACCGATACGACGGGCGCTGGCGCAAGGTGGCCGACGCCATGATCCAGGCCTATGACCTGAAACCCGGCATGCGTGTTCTGGACGTAGGTTCGGGCAAGGGGTTCCTGCTCCACGACTTCAAGGAAGCATGTCCGGGCCTGGAACTGCACGGTCTGGAATATTCAACTTACGCCATCGACAAGACGATGGAGTCGGTGCGGTCCAATATCACCCACGGCACCGCCGCCAAGCTTCCATGGCCAGACGACTATTTCGACCTCGTCGTCTCCATAACCACCCTGCACAACCTCTACAATTACGACCTCTGGGACGCGCTGCGGGAGATGGACCGGGTATCCAGGGGGCACAAGTACCTGTGTGTGGAAGCCTATCGGAACGAGAGGGAGAAAGTAAACCTTATGTACTGGCAGCTCACCTGCCGGATATTCCACACGCCCGCCGAATGGGAAGCAGAGTTCAAACTCACGAACTACACAGGCGACTATGAATTCATCTACTTCGAATAGAGTGTCGCGCAAGGCGAGTGAGGGGCGCCGAAGTCTGCATTCGCCCGCCGCAGGCTTGCAGGCGAGCCGATGTCTCGGTGGTAACCGGGGTGATGATGCGCAAGAATCCTGCCGAGGTACAGCGGGATGACCTCGGTGCTAAGATCAAGCGTCTCCTTGGCAAATAGGGCCTTGCAGGTCGAGATGACCTCCGGCTCAAAGATGTAGACGGCGGCGTTTGCCCGAATTCCGGGGGGATCGGGAACCTTCTCGTGAAACGCCGTCACGACATCTTCGTCGTCACATTCCACGATGCCGCTGGAGCCAGGCTGGTCGGTGTCGAAGGTCGCCATCGTCATGGCGCACCTCGGCGGCCGGCCGGCGTGGGCACGCATCATGCCCGGCAAGCTCAAATCCGACAGGTTGTCGGCGTGTAGCACCAATCCTGCCTCACCTTGGAAGAATCCAGCGTTGGCGGCCACCGTCCCGCCGGTCCCGAACAGACGGGGTTCGTGAACGATCTCCACCTTGCCGCCCTCGCCGTAGCCGGCGAGGAAGCCGACCACGAGTTCGCTGAGATAGTGGGTGTTCACGAGCACGCGCTCCGAACCGGCAGCCAGCAAGGCGTCCAGCCAGTGCTGCAGCAACGGCTTGCCGGCGATGGGCACGAGGCACTTCGGCAGGTGATTGGTGATCGGGCGGAGGCGGCTACCAAGCCCCGCCGCGAGCAAAAGTGCGCGCATGAAAAGACTCCATTCATCAGCGAAACTGCGTAGGGGACTGAGGTGATCGCGGGGCCGGTCCTAATAGCAACATCGTGCGGAAGTCCCGCTCGATCCGGCTGAGCTACCGGGCCGCACCGGCGGGGTGTTGGCGCAGCGTGTCGCGGCAGCTCAAATGACAACGCCCGACGAAGGCCGGAGCGTCTCGCCATCATCCCGTCTGGCGAGTCAGGCCGCGACGGCCGTGGTCTTCACCGGCGACTTTTGCAGCATGGCGATCACGGCCTCGCGGTCGATGCATTCGATGGCGGCGACCTCGCGGGTCTAGGCCAGGCTCCGAGCTTGGGCAAGTTTCGTTTCGGTAAGATGGCTTGCGCGACGTTAAGGGAGCCTTGCACGAAGGCGCCGACCCCGGCATGGCGCCTTTGACGGGCGCCATGCCGGGCGCCGTCAGCGAGGACGCTCGGGCTCGACCGCGGAGGCGTCGGCTGCGTGAGCGTCGGCCGCAAGCGGCGTCCGGATCGCTGTGCGGAAGACGTCCTTCGCGTTCGAGGGCGGCGGTCCCATGCGGTAGGCGTACGCCCCGTCCATTCCTGGGGCGGCGCAGGCCCCGATCGCCAGCGGCAGGCCGAGGATCAGGGCGGTGAGGATTAAGCGAGTGATCATCGGGTTTCCCCGAAATCGTGGATCCGCCAGACGGCAGGGCCGTCTTGGCGGAACGGCGCCGGGGCGGAACCAGGTCTCGCACCTGACAGTCCAGGCGCTCGACCGCACCACCAGGGGTGTGTCGCACTTTAGCGAGTGCCCGTCCCCGTGAGGTTACGGGCTGCGATGCCGGTGGTCCGTTGCGAAAACCTCTCCACGCTGGCCGTCGCACTGCGCCGCAGACGATCAGAACCGGAATTTTCAGGGAAAGCTGCCGCAAGGATGGTGTCCGTGTCCGAGCGGACACTTCGTGCCTGGGAAACGGGCCGGTCAACCACCCCGGTGCCCGCGACATCGCTGATCAGCTGATGGCCCCGCTGGACTCGATGCTCCTCCACTGGCTGGTGAGCTCGTTGCGGACCGCGGGCAAGGCCCAGGCCAAGCTCCACGCCGCCATCGCCCGCGACGGCGGGGTGCAAGCCATCGTCAACGAGATGCGGACCCGCGCCGAACCCTGCGAGACCATCGGCCTGTAGGACAACGAGGCGCTCGACACCTCCATCGTTCAGGCTCCCCTGCCTTGAGGCTGACGCCTTAGGTGTGTAGTCGGGATTTAACGGATTGGGGATTCCCGGTTTGGAGCGGATCGTGATTCAAGGCTGATTTTTGGAGGTCAGCCTTGGATGCAAAGCCTGATTCCGACGTCCTGACGGACGAGCAGTGGGCGCGGATCGCGCCGCTGATGCCGGGCGGGTGCAAGGGCAAGCGGGGTCCCCGCAGCAACAATCGCCGGTTCATGGAGGCGGTCTTCTGGATGGCCCGCTCGGGTAGTCGCTGGAAGGACCTGCCGGAGCGGTTCGGCAAGCTCTCGACAGTGAAGCAGCGCTACTACGACTGGGTGGACCGCGGCGTCTTCGCCGAGATCTTCCAGGCGCTCAGCGGCGAGGAGGACATGGAGTGGCTGATGGTGGACTCCACCATCGTGCGGGCCCACGAGCACGCCGCCGGAGCCCGGCGGCAAAAAGGGGGGCGCATGCCTAGGGCCTGGGCCGTTCCCGCGGCGGCCTGAGCACCAAGATCCACGCCTGCACCGACGGTCTGGGCGATCCGGTGCGGCTACTCGCCGGCCCCGGCCAGGAGAGCGACATCGGCCCGGCCGCAGCCCTGATCCACGGCTTCCGAGCGGAGTGCGTCCTGGCCGATAGGGGCTACGACGCCGACCATTTCCGCGCCGCCATTCGCCAAGCCTGCGCCGAGCCGGTTATCCCCTTCACCAGGTCCCGCGCCGCGGTCTCCCGCCACGACAAAGACCACTACAAGGAGCGCAACCGCGTCGAGCGCTTCTTCAACAAGCTCAAGCAGTTCAGGCGCGTCGCCACCCGCTACGACAAGCGGCTCGCCAACTTCATGGGCTTCGTCACACTCGCCGCCATCGCCATCCTCCTGCGTTGACGGTTAAATCCTGGCTACGCCCTAGTCGGCCATCACATAATTATATAAAGATGTCTTTATGCCCATATTGACAGCAAGGCTCGCCTGCGGTCAGTTGCCTGTGTCGTGGTTCTCTAGGGCGTTCGCACCCTGGAGCTAAGAGGGAATCCGGTGACCGCGCATCTCGCGCCCATGCCGGAGCTGCCCCCGCAACTGTAAGCGGCGAGCCGACGTCCATTCTGTGTCACTGGCGCATCCGCGCCGGGAAGGCCGGACGGAGGCTTCGACCCGTGAGCCAGGAGACCTGCCTCGACAGATAACGTCCTCCGGCGGGGTGCCCGGTCAGGCCGCTAGTCATGTGCGCCCGGCGCGGCGCGCGTGCGCTCGCGTCTGCCGCAAGCCTCTCCAACACTCCAATGGTAGAGGCTCATGTCCATCACCGTCGCCACCCTCGGATTTCCCCGCATCGGCCCGCGTCGCGAGATGAAGACCGCCCTCGAACGATTCTGGTCCGGCAAGGCCGGTTCCGCCGATCTGCTCGCGGTCGCCGCGAGCTTGCGCGCCCAGACCTGGGCGCGCCAACGCGAGCTGGGCGTCGACCACATCCCCAGCAACGACTTCTCGCTTTACGACCACGTGCTCGACACCAGCGCCATGGTTGGCGCGGTTCCCGCCGTCTACGGCTGGGCGGGCGGGGAGGTGGAGCTCGACACCTATTTCGCCATGGCTCGCGGTGCTCAAGGCGAAGCCGATCACGCCGGCTGCGGCCAGGGCCATCGCCACGCCCTCGACGTCGCAGCCGCCGAGATGACCAAGTGGTTCGACACCAACTACCACTACCTGGTGCCGGAATTCACCGCCGGCCGGGCCTTCGCCCTGTCCTCCACCAAGGCGATCGACGAGTTCGTCGAGGCCCGTGACCAGGGGGTCCACACCCGGCCGGTGTTGCTAGGTCCGGTGACCTTCCTGAAGCTGGGCAAGAGCAAAGATGCGGAGCTTGATCCGCGTAGCCTGCTCGACGACCTGCTGCCGGTCTATGCGAAGGTCCTGAACCGGCTGGAGCAGGCCGGTGCGAGCTGGGTGCAGATCGATGAGCCCTGCCTGGTGCTCGACCTGGACGATGCTGACCGGGCCGCGCTGCGGCAAGCCTACGGCCAGCTCGCCCGAACCGCGCCAGGGATCAAGCTCATGCTCACCACCTATTTCGGCGGTCTGGGCGACAATCTGGAGACGGCGCTGGCCCTGCCGGTGGCGGGCCTGCACGTCGATCTCATCCGAGCGCCGGAGCAGTTTGACCGGGTTCTCGCCTATGCGCCGGCCGACATGGTCCTGTCCCTGGGCGTGATCGACGGTCGCAATATTTGGCGAGCCGATCTGCCGCGTATTCTGGACCGGCTGGAACCCCTGCTGGCAGGCGATCGCGAACTCGTGCTCGCGCCTTCGTGCTCCCTCCTGCACACCCCGATCGACCTCGAGGCCGAGCGGTCGCTCGATCCCGACGTGAAGAGCTGGCTCGCCTTCGCCCTGCAGAAGGTCGAGGAGTTGGTCGTTCTGGCCCGCGCCCTGAACACGGGTCGTGCGAGCGTCGCCGGTCCATTGGAGGCTTCCCGCGTTGCCGCAAGGTCTCGCAGCACCTCGCCGAAAATCCACGACGCCGCCGTCGCCACGCGGCTCGCGGGCGTCACCGAGGACATGGCGCGTCGAGGCTCGACCTTCAGTCGGCGACAAGCGGTCCAGATCCCGCGCCTGGACTTGCCGGCCCTGCCCACGACGACCATCGGCTCCTTCCCGCAGACCGAGGCGGTCCGCAAGGCCCGCGCCGACCATGCCAAAGGCGCTTTGTGCGATGCAGACTACGAGACCTTCCTACGCGAAGAGACGAAACGCGCTGTTCGCTGGCAGGAGGAAATCGGCCTCGACGTCCTCGTGCATGGCGAGTTCGAGCGCAACGACATGGTGCAGTACTTCGGCGAGCAGCTTTCGGGCTTCGCCTTCACCAAAAACGCCTGGGTGCAGTCCTACGGTTCGCGCTGCGTGCGACCGCCGATCCTCTATGGCGACGTCGCCCGGCCCACGCCCATGACGGTGGGGTGGTGGCGCCACGCACAATCGCTCACCTCGCGCCCGATGAAGGGGATGCTCACCGGCCCGGCCACCATCCTCAACTGGTCCTTCGTGCGCGACGATGTTCCGCGCGAGCTCGCTTGCCGTCAGATCGCGCTCGCCATCCGCGATGAGGTCGTCGATCTGGAAGCGGCCGGCGCCAGGATCATCCAGATCGACGAGGCGGCGCTGCGCGAAGGCTTGCCCCTGCGCCGGAGCGACTGGGACGATTACCTCCGCTGGGCGGTGGAATGCTTCCGCCTCACGGCCTCGGGCGTGGCCGACCACACCCAGATCCACACCCACATGTGCTACTCGGAGTTCAACGACATCATCGCCGCCATCGGGGCCATGGACGCCGACGTCATCTCCATCGAAACTGCGCGGTCGAAGATGGAGCTGCTCGACGCCTTCGCCGACTACGCCTATCCGGCGGAGATCGGGCCTGGCGTCTACGACATCCACTCCCCACGCGTCCCGACGATCGAGGAAATGACCGAGCTTCTCCGCGCGGCTCAGGCGCGGCTCTCGGTCGGGCAACTCTGGGTGAACCCCGACTGCGGCCTGAAGACCCGCAATTGGCCCGAGACCGAGGCGGCGCTCATCAACATGGTGGCGGCCGCGAAGCGGTCTCGCGCGACCATGGGCGCCTAAGTCAATCGGGACAAGTTGGAACCGATCCGGCCGTTGAGCGACAGGCGTTCGATCTCTGGAAAGCTACGTCGTCCGCCGCGCTTGGCCAAATCCGACGGCGAGGCCCCCCTGGCTGCTGCGCGTCGCGGTGATCGTGGGTACGATCCTGAACCTGATCAATCGGGGCGATGCTATAACTTGGCCGGCGTGTGATCCGCCAAGCGAGGTTGCTGCTTGCCTATCTGTCGCCTACGCGGTGGGCATCCATGGGGCGGTCAGCACCAGCTCGCGGATGGAGGTCTAGATGTCGACGCTATGGAGGGTGTTTACCCGACGCTGAGCGGAGAGGCTGAGGTTGCGAAGCTCCAAGCCCCGAGCCGCGAGGACGACTGTAGGGATACGGCCCCAAGCAGAGCTTCTTTCAGTCCCAAAGGCCGAGCGGACCCGCCAGCGGATCTACGCTCAGCGCGACCAGGCCCGACGCGATCCCAACCTCGAGGGCCTCTACAACCCCGCTGACTGCACTCAGCTCTAGGCAATATCAACCCAACCCGAGATGGATGCAGAGCGGCTTAGCCTCGTTCACTTTTGGCCGGAAGATCATTCGACGCACGAAGCGCGGCCCTTTCGAGCTTACCGCGCGCTTCGTTCGATCCAGAGCCGGCGCGCGGTCGCCTCCCGGCCCTTCAGCGGAGCGGTGAGATCACATCGACGCAAGAATGAGAGGCCGATCTCATTGCCCCGTCGCCACGCGATCTCGCCCTCGAAGGCTTCGCCCGAACGGCAGACCAGCAACATCAATGGCTGCGAAAGATCGTCAGGCGCGCCCAGCCGAACGCGAGCGCCAGAATCGGTCAGGTCACGGATCGCGCAGTCGACGGTCAGGTCGGCGGGGCCGTGAATCAAGATGCCGGTCAAGAGAACCCTTCGCCGGAGCTCCTCACGGCGTTCCGCGCCGACGGCTTGGGAAGGAGGGGGCGGACGCTCGACCATGAGATCAGGATGGGGGTAAAAGCTTGAGGCGGGCTTTACGGCGCCCCACAAGAAGGTCGCCTCTAGGGCAAGCGTACGCTCATCCTTGGTTCGGGGGCTTCGGTCTTGATTGCAGCCTCGATGGCTCGCATGAGGTCCGGAATTTGAATGGGCTTCGCCGCATGTTCGCTGAATCCCAAACCAAGATAGTGATCCCGGCCGCCGGAGACGACATCGGCCGTGAGGGCCACAACGGGGGTCAGGCAATTGCGGCCGTTGGAATCACGCAGTTTCTGCAATGCCTCAATCCCCGTCATGCCGGGCATCTGGATATCCATCAGCACAAGGTCGAAGACCTGGCCGTTAAGCAGGTCGAGGGCCTCATTCCCGCTTTGTGCTCTCGTAGTCCCGTGACCGAAGGCGGCGAGGAGTTGTTCCAGGACGAGCAGGTTGGTCGGGTTGTCGTCGACGACGAGAATCCGTAGCGGGGGCATTTCAACCTCATCGGCCACCGCCTCTGCTCCCCCGATGAGTTCCTGGCCAGGGTCGGCCAGACCGAGCG
Source organism: Phenylobacterium sp. (assembly GCF_030697925.1). Classification (GTDB taxonomy): domain Bacteria; phylum Pseudomonadota; class Alphaproteobacteria; order Caulobacterales; family Caulobacteraceae; genus Phenylobacterium. The sequence continues at coordinate 33,193 of NZ_JAUYOJ010000069.1, forward strand.
GGAGTTCGATGTGGAACACAGATCCCACGCCCAACTCGCTCGTGGCCCAGATGCGTCCGCCCATCAACTCTGTCAGTCGCTTGGCGATCGAAAGCCCGAGTCCGGTGCCCCCGAACCGACGTTCCGCCGTGTCGTCGGCTTGGGAGAAGCGGTCAAAGAGGCTGGGAAGGGCGCCGGCGGCGATACCCGCGCCGGTGTCATGGACCGCCACATGGATCCAGGCGCTATCGTCGGTGTTTGGACGAGCCGCGACCAAAATCTTCACTGAGCCACGCTCGGTGAACTTCAGCGCGTTCCCGACAAGATTGAACAGAACCTGTCGCAGCCTCAGGGCATCCACCCAGACATGCCGCGGCACGGCCTCATCGAGCGACAGCGTGAGGGCGACACCGCTTTCGTCGGCGCGCGCGCCCCAGAAGTTGACGATGTGGTCCATGAAGGCGTGGAAGTCCTCGACGACCGGCTCGATCTCCAGGCGGCCGGCGTCGATCTTCGAAAAGTCGAGAACGTCGTTCAGAATCGACAGCAGATATTCGCCGCTTTGGATCAAGGTGTCCAAACGCTCGGTTTGGTGAGGGGCGCGTTCGTCCCGCCGAAGCAGTTGGGCCATGCCGAGCACGCCGTTCATAGGGGTGCGAATCTCGTGGCTCATGGTGGCGAGAAAATTCGACTTCGCGGCGTTCGCCCGCCGGGCGTCTTCCCGGGCTTCTTCGGCCAAGATACGATCTCTCAGCGCCTGGTCGCGCGCGGCCTCGAGTTCCGGGATCATTGCGGCGTTAGCGTTGTAGGCGGCGTGCCACTCACCGATGGCCCTTAGGGTGTGCGTGGAGATAAGGGCGAGCGTGAAGCCAAGCACGCTCAAGGCCCCGATGACGCCGAGCGCCTGGGCGATCGGCAAGACGATTATCGCCACGACCGCGCTCATGAGCAGCGAGGGGGCGGCGAACGCCATCATCACAGATCGCGAGAACGACCCGTTCGCGAGCCCCAGCGCGATCAAGGTGGATCCGATGGCGCCCAGATAGGCGACCTCGCCGAGCCCGGGTCTGGCCAGCACCATGGACAT
>NZ_JAUYOJ010000084.1 GCF_030697925.1 Phenylobacterium sp.
GTGGGACCCAGCTTGCGGATACCATCAGGGCCAGCAGTCCTCGAAACGACTGCATCAACAGGCCGGACACAAGACTGCACCCGACCCAGCCGCCAAAACTTCAAATCGAGCCTTGCAACGCGGGAGCCATCCACACAGGACTTTGGCTGTCCGCCGCCATGCCGCTGAGCTTGTCGGCGACCAGCCGGTCGAGCAGGCCCACGTCTTCCAGCCAGCCGCCGCCGTCCTCGGCGAAGAGATCGCGCAGGATGGTCCCGCCGGCCTCGGCGTAGGCCTCCAAGCCAGTCGACGCTGGCCGAGGCGATCGGCGTCAGCTTCCAGCAGGTGCAGAAATACGAGCGTGGCGCCAACCGGGTCTCGGCCTCGATGATGTCGCGGATCGCCAGCCACCTTGGATGCCGGCCGGCGGATCTGATGCCGACCGGAGACGGCGGCGACGCCGTTCCGTTGGACGCGGCGTTCCTGAGCCAGGCCGGCGGACTTGAACTCGCCCAGGCCTTCATGAGCCTTCCGCCCAAGCTCAGGCGCGCGATTGTTGACCTCGCTCGAGCCATGGCCGCCGCCGAGAGTTCCTGAAGGCCGGCCAGGGGCGGCGGATCGACGGCGATTGCGCCCTGCCCTAGCGCCCCCGGTAGGGCTCGCAGGCGAGGCCGTCCCCATCGCCATCCAGCTTGGGATTGTATCCCGGGTCGCCCCGGGACAGGCGCGCGGCGCCGGCCGCCCGCGCCGCCGCGCACGACCGGAATGGAGCTGGACCGGCCGATGGGCGCGCCGGCGAGGTCATCGCCCTTCGACGGACATTCGGATCATGGCCCGTGGCGGCGCCACCCTCCCCGATGCCGGCGCTCCGCATCAGGTCCCCGACAGGCCTTCCGTGGATCCGGCATCGCGCGGCGATCCGGTCATAGGTCCGAAGGTTGGCGACGCACACGGCGTGCTGGCCCAGCGCGAGCCGCGCCAAGGCAGACTTCGCCGCGGCGCCTCCCGGCTGGCTCAGCTCTGTCGCGTGGAAGTCGGCAAGACGGACCTCGACCCAGTCCGTCCCGCCAGAACCCACGGCGACGCACAGGGAGTCCCCGTCGATCACATGGGAAACCGGCCCGGAAAAGCTCGCCCCGAAGGCCAGATATCCCGGCAGCGGACCTTGCTCGGGAATGGCCTCGCAGGGATCGGCCCAGGCCGGCGCGGACCAGAGGAGCGCCAGGGACAGCAACAGCAGCCGGAACATCGGCCGATGTCAGTGCGGGGCGTCGGCGAGACAAACCATCGAACCGCATGCCCCGTGTTCTGAGTTAAATCTGGGCGCCGGCCTTCGCGGAGGAGAGCGGTGGCAGGCGCTCACAGGCCCAGCAATTCGCCCTCGCCATGGGCGGCTATGCCGATGCGGCCGCCGAACGGCT
>NZ_JAUYOJ010000087.1 GCF_030697925.1 Phenylobacterium sp.
GCGTTGGCCAGCAGGTTGTAGAGGACCTGCCGCAGCCGCATCGGGTCGCCGCGATAGACTCCGCGGGCCTGTTCCACCTCGACCGAGAAGGACAGCCCCTTGCCCTGCGCGAGGGCGGCGAAGGCGGAGCAGACCCCGTCCGCCACGTCGGAGAGGCTAAAGTCGATCGCCTCGAGCTCGAGCTTTCCGGCCTCGACTTTGGAGAGGTCGAGCACGGCGTTGAGGATCTCCAGCAGCGCCTGGCCGGACTGGCGGATGATGTCCAGCCGCTCCCTCTGGACCTGGCCGAGCTCGTCCGCCTCCATGGCCTGAGCCATCCCCAGGATGCCGTTCAGGGGGGTCCTGATCTCGTGGCTGACGGTCGCCAGGAAGGCGCTCTTCGCGCGAGCGCCCGCTTCGGCGGCGAGCTCGGCTTCCTTGCGTTCGGTGATGTTCTGCAAGACGCCCAGCAGACGTTGCGGCTGCTCCGGCGTGCCGGCTGTGACGGCGGCGCCGGAGGCGACCCACACCAGCCTGTCGGCCCGATTGAGCCGATATTCGGCGCGGAAGCGGCTGCCCTCCGCCAGGCTCTTCTGCCATTGCGCCATCGCCTGGGCGCGATCATCGGGGTGGACGGTTTCCCAAATGTCGTCGCGCGCCTCCCGGGTCCCGACCGCGCCTTCGAAGAAGGTGTCCCGCGCGCCCGCGGCCCAGGCGGCCCCGGTGACCAGGTCGAGCTCCCAGACGAAGACGCCCGCCAGCTCTGCGGCCTGGCTCAGCCGCTCCTCGATGCGCAGCTGGTGCTGGGCGGTTTGCGAGGCGGGCATCTCCGCCACCACCTGCACGAGCCCGCCGGCCTCGCCGGACGCGTGCGTCCAGGGGAGCGTCACCGAGCGCACCAGCCGCGAAGATCCGTCCTGGAGAACCGTTCGATAGGGGCCCGCCTTCAGCGCCTCGCCCGTCTTCAGGCACTTATCTAGGGCGCCGTGAAACTGCTGCAGGGTGGGCTGGATCTGAAAGAGGTGCTCGCCGACGACGGACGCGGCGGGTCGCTCGTGGAATCTCTCCCAGTCGGGATTGACGTGCGCGATGCGCAGCTCGCGATCGGTGATCAGCACGGCGCAAGGCAGCGCTTCCAGGAGCGGCGACAAGGCTTCCCATCCGACCGTTGGCGCGCTCTGCGGCATGATCTCCCCCAGCGCGCCAGCTTGCGCGCATGGCGTTAATTCGCGGTTTCCGTAGCGGAAACGTTTCTGGTGTGAAATGAGCGCCTCGAGGACACGAAGAGCGCCGGCTCGCAGCTGAGCGGGCTGCGCGAGCGCCTGGCTGAGAAGGACGACCGATCTCCAAGCTGGAGAGCGGCCGCGGCGACCTGAGCCTGAAGACGGTGTTCCGCGTCGACGCGGCCCTTAGGCTGCGTCCGGTGTTCGCCTTTGCGTCGGGCGCGACCGCGTCCGTGGCGGCGCAGGCGTCGGGTAAGGACGCGGGCCAGCGCGCGAACGGCGGTGCTGGTCGGCGTCGTGCAGGAAGAGTTGACCCGGGAGATCCCGCAGATCGTGCAGGCCGCGGCCGCCCGGCCGGCGAGCGAGGAATGGGGCTTGCTGCTGTCGGACTTCCTCGGCGGCGCCGGCGGTGTCCTGATCGCCGTGCCCGCGGTCAAGGACCAGGTCTATCGCTTCCATCGCGAGGCCCAGGCGCGGAGGCAGGCCGACAGTCCCTGGCCGGGCCTGCGCGAGGCGGCCCGGAACGCCTGGGAGCAGCGGCGCAACGACTATGACGGGACGGATTCCCTCGTTTCCCTGCTGGGCGCCTTGGCCATCACCCTGTCCTTCCTCCTGAAGCTTTCGGCGGGTGAGCCTGAGGGCGGCGTAGGCGCTGCAGCGGCCGAGCCGCGCGGGCTCGCCAGCCTCCTGGGGCCATGCTGTCTGTCCTCGTTCGGCCGGGCCCCAGAAAGGTCCGTTCAGTAGGCCCTCCGCGGGAGGATGAACCTCAGATAACGGCGCGCTTCCGTTTTCTTCATCTCAGGCGATCAATCATGCCTGATCCAGCCAATGCTGGGGGGGCATGATGAAGAAAATAGAGATCATCCATCTCGCTGGCGTCGCCACGGTCGCCTTAGGCTTGGCCCTATCGACATTGACGCCCGCGGCGGCGGCGGATGACCCGCGCCTCGGCCGCGTTTGGAAGGAGATCGAGTCGAACGTCTGGGAAGGCACCTGGACGCGACGCGGCACGTCCAACGTCTTCGACGCCGAGTGGCGCCGGACCGGAACGAACGACATCCGCACGGGCGTGCTGACGATGGAATTCACCGGTCGGCCGGGAACGGTCGACCAGGACACCATCCTGATCTTCCGCCAGGATGACCGAGGCGGTCGCTGCAACTACATCGGCCACTTCTCGAGCCCCGCGAACCACAACAGCGCCGGCGGGACCTATTCCTGCGTCGGCGGCGGCACGGCGAAATGGGCGGCCAGCATCGTCGCCCGCTGATGCGCTTGGCGCACGACATTCACCTGATTCAAACGGGAGAACGGTGATGAGCGGCAAGGTGGGAGTCATCGTCGCGGGCCTGCTGGCGTCCGCGGCGTGGGCGGGGGCGGCGAACGCCCAGGTCTGTAGCTGACTGGCGTCCGGGGGGCGGCGACGCCGTCAGCCGCTGGATGACGACCGTGCGGGTCGCCACGCCCGCGACCGTGAACCTGGAGTACTTCGGCGGCTGGACCGAGATCGTCATCTACGATTTGGCGCAGTCGCAGATCCTGTATCGGGGCGCACCGATACCCTCCTTCAATGCGGCCGACGGGATCGTAATCCTGGCTTACAAGGTCGGCCCGGGCGGGGTGCTTCGCATCAGGACCGATTGGCAAAATCCGCCATCCGGGTGTTCGTGAGCTCTGCAGGACGCGCTCTGGTGATGGCGGCCGCCGTGGCGTGTGCGGCCGCGACCGGCGCGCACGCCGGGGATCAGGGCGGCCGGACCGCCTGCATCGAGGCGTCGAGGACCGAAAACGGGACCACCTTCATTTGCGCCGCGCCTCGGCCGGCGCCGTCGCCGCCCGCGGCGCTGCCCGCTGAGTTCAAGATCAGGCCGATGGAGAGCCTCGAGCTGCGGTTCGACCGACCGCATCACATCCGCACCCTGCTGCTCAGCCTGGGTTGCAACTCCGCGAACGCGCGCCGCCCGCCACAGGGGCGCACGCGGGTGGAGGTCGTCGCCGATGACGGCGCCAGCCTGCGCACTGTGCTGCCCGACACGGGTCAGCAAAGGATCGGGCTGCCGCGGTGGACGCAGGCGACCAGCGTGGTCGTCCGCCTGCTGCCGCCGGAGGCCGACATGGCCAGCAGCCTGTGCGTGACCGAGCTGAGCGCCGACCTCGAAGAAGAGCGCGCCATCGAGTTCGAGCGCGCCGCCTGTGAGGACTCAGGCCGCAAACTCGCCAAGGCCCGGTGCCTTGAGGGCGTTATCGCGCGTATCGAACGTGAAAGCGCGGCCGCGCTGCGGCAGCTCCGGGTCCAATACCAGGGCCGCCAAGGCCTGCTGTCCGGGCTGGCCGGCGCCCAACAAGGCTGGAAACAGTGGCGCGACGCCGAATGCGACCTGCGCTCGGCCCGCTTCGCCTCGGACGCCGGCGCGGGCGGTGAAGCGGCGCGATGCCGCGCCGAGCTCGATGAAGCGCGCCTCTGGCAGTTGCGGGACCTTCAGGAATGACCGCCCAGCGCCTTCAGCAAGCTATTTTCTTCGGGCATTGAGATCCTGGCCACGCCGGAGGCTGCGTGGCGCCGCGGGCGGCCGAAGGCCCGCTCAACGGGAACCGGCGTATCTCGGTCGGGTGATCGATCCTCTTCTGCCCGACGGCCTCGACGGTGTCCGGCGCGAAGGCCCTGAACGCCGGATCCACGATGCATCCGCCGGCTGCCGCCGGGCAGTGCTATCCACATACTCGGACCGATCCGCTCGCGAGGTCGCTGATCTCACGCAAGGTTGCGTCGGAAATGACACCGGCTCGGTGGAGGCCGACCATCGTCTCCAGGGCCGAAGCGAGCGCTCCACCGTCCTCGGCCGCCAAATCGCCTACCGCCCCGCTGTGTGGCGGCAGGTCGGCGCTAGGAGCTCTTTGCAGGTCTTCGGGGGGAGCCGTCAGCTCGGCGATCCGCGCCGCGATGGCTTCAGTCGCGTCTCGGCGCGCATCGTCGCTGATGCGGGCGTAGATCTCCGTCGCCTTGGTGGTCTTGTGGCCCATGAGGCAATTGCGCGTCGCAGAGCGGACCCCGCGAGCGCCGGCTCAGCGCGAGAGGCGAAAATTGGCCCTTGGCCGGCAAGCAGGCATTGCTGAAGAGGTCGGCTTCCCAAAGCCAATGCAATGACCGGATGCGACGGTGGGCTCAGGCGGTGACCTGACTGAACGGCCGGTTGAACACCGGCACCTCGTGCTTGATCCGGAACCGAATGTCGGCGTCGTGGTCGAACGCGCGTTCCCGGGCCGTTTCGATGTCCGAGGTCTTCAGTGCGACGGTCTTGTAGCGGTCGCCGCCCGGGACCTTGATCCGGCAATACCACCGGCGGTGCCGCACGTCCCCGCGGCGAAAGATGATGAGGCCGGACTTGAGCTCCTGGCTGTCGGGGACAAAGGCCATCGCGACGACCACCTGTGCAGGATCTGTGTAGATTTGGGCTGCAAGCCCTTGATTCCGCACCCCTGGGTAGCACCTGTGTAGGCGGGGTTAAACCTAAAAAATCAATAATATCAATAAGTTAGGATAGTCCAAGCACCCTTACGGGGAGCTTCGACCCAATGTCCATGTGGGGCCAGAATTGGCGCGCCAAAGGGCCGTCGTAGACCGCCGCAGCCCCGCCAATCTGGCCGCTGGCCGGCGCCCGATCAATAGGTTTGGGTCTGGGCGGTCTGGCCGCTAGCATCGCCGCGCACAATCGGAGAGCCCCGCCCATGACCACGTCCGCCCCCGACCTCCACACCGCGCTCGGCCAGCAGAGGGTGGTGTCGCTGGAGCCCGGACGCGCGGTGATCGAATATCTGGTCGGGCCGCACATGTGCCATTCGGGCGGGGTGGCCCAGGGCGGTTTCGTCTGCGGCTGGATCGACGCTGCCATGGCGCACGCCACCATGGCCCAGGACGGAGACATGACGCCCATGTCCCTGGAGCTGAAGGTCAGCTTCTTCGCGCCCGTGCGGCCCGGCCTGGTGATCGCCGAGGGCTGGGTGGAGCGGCGCGGCCGCTCCAGCGCCTTCCTCGAGGGCCGGCTGCTGAACGCCGCCGGCGAGGTGCTGGCCAAGGGAAGCTCCACCGCCCGGCTGATCCCCCGCGTCCAGGTCGAGGCCAGCGCCCGCCGCGCGGTGGAATAGGCCCCAGGCTTGACTCCGTCAGGCCGGAAGCGTGGCATCGCCGCCCAACAGGGAGGACGATCCATGAGCCTGAGCGGCGGATGCTATTGCGGAGCGGTGCGCTACGAGGCCGGCGGCGAGCCGCGATTCAAGGGCCAGTGCCATTGCCGCGAGTGCCAGTACATCACCGGCGGGGCGGAGAACCTGTTCATGGTCATGCCGTCGGCGGACTTCGCCTATGTGAAGGGCGAGCCGGCGCGGTTCACCCGCAGCGACCTGGAGGGCCCCGCCACGCGGGAGTTCTGCGCCACCTGCGGCACGCACATCCTGACCCGCACGCCGCGCGACACCAGCATGGTGATCCTGAAGGTCGGCACCCTGGACGATCCTGGCCAGTACCAAGGACCGCAGGCGGCGATCTGGACGGCCGACGCCCAGACTTTCCACATGATCCCCGAGGGCATCGCCACCTTCGCGGGCTTCCCGGGGCGCTGAGGCGGGGAGCCGGCTTGGCCGTCAAGGCTCCTCCTCTCCCCTTTCGAGGGGAGAGGATAGGGTGAGGGGCTGCGGCGCGAAGCGGCGCCCTCCGGTCCATCAACCTGCTCGGTGCGGCGGAAACGCCCCCCTCACCCTACCCTCTCCCCCCGGAAGACGGGTGGAGAGGAGGAGGTTGTCCGCCAACCTGGCTGACTAGGCCCCGGCGGTGGTTTCCAGCGGACGGGGCGGCGGGGCGCCGGGGGGACGGCCGATCCAAATCTGGCCGGAGCGGGCCATGGTCTCGCCCGCGGCGTCGAACAGGGCGACGCCGGCGAAATGCTTGCGGCCCTCGACCTCGCGGGTCCAGGCGACGACCACATAGGTCTCGCCGGCCCGGGGCTTCTTCAGCACCTCGCCGGCCATGGTGCCCAGCAGGCCGACCGGCGCGCCGGTCTTGATCCACCAGGCCATGGAGCCCGAGCAGTCCAGCGCGCCCCAGGTGATCTCGTCGGGAATGGTCCCGTCGGGATCGGCGAAGTTGGCGTGCGGGGTCCAGATGCCGGCGCAATGTCCGGCGGGCGCGCCCTCGAGCTGGCCCACATGGACGCCGAGGCCCTCGCCGTCCTCACGCTCGATGCAGCAGGAGAAGCAGCCGCGGTGCAGCGACTTCTGTGCGAACTGGCCGGCGGCCGCGAAGGCGCGGGCCTCCTCGATATTGGGGGTGGCCGGCGGCGGGTTGGGGATCTGGCTGTCGTCAGCGGGCCGAGCCGAGCAGAGGACCGCGCCCTCGGCGTTGACCAGCACCACCGCGCCGTCTTCACCGGGTTGCAGGGTCACGGTCGTGTCGAGCGGCACGCCCGAGCGC
>NZ_JAUYOJ010000219.1 GCF_030697925.1 Phenylobacterium sp.
TGTGATGGAGAACGCCACGGAGTTCGCGGTCGTTCGATTCGCCGACGGGTGGCGCGTGCTGACCCACGACAGCCAAATGGGGAAATTCCAGTACCGCGTCGATGCGGAGGAAGCTGCGTTGCGGCTGGCGGCCAAGGCGCGGGACCAAGGCAAGGCGGTGACGCTGCTGGTTCAGGAAACGAACGGGGAAATGCGGCCGCTCGCCATTCCCGCCGCCCCGCGGTGAACTCCGTACCTGCCGACGCGGCTTGCGTCGGATGAGCGTGACTATTCGGACAGACGTTATCGCCGGTCCGCGGCCAACGCCCGCAGGATCATGATGAGCAGATCGGGGTCGAATGGCTTGGTCACGTGGGCTGCGCCGGGAACGCCGAACTTCTCAACCGAGTCACGATGAGCGTTGGAGAGGAAGATCACCGGGACCGCCGGATTCAGTCGCCTCGCATGGCGGGCGACTTCGAAACCGGTGATCCCGCCGCCCGTGTCGCCGTCGATGATGAGAGCGCCGAGCGTCATGGCCTCGTGATCCAGGGCCGCGTAGGCCGCCACGCTGGAGACGCACAGCACGTCGAATCCCCGATCCCCAAGGATTTCGGTCAGCAGAATACGCGTCACGGGGTCGGCATCCACGACATGCACCCGAAACCCGGTTTCCGCACCATCGATCTGTGACACGTCCGTCCCCCACTGCGCCGACCCGAGCGCAGGGTTTTGTGTCGGATACCCGCCATTGCCCACGGCATTCTCCCGCCAGTTGTGTCCGGCTTGCCGACTGGGCGAACGAGCGCGCCCGTCGCCAGGCACGCGGCCCCACTCAACGCACCCCTCGCGACACGAGCGGTTGAGGCCCGACGAGAGTTCATGCGGTTGGAGCCTCGCTGGAGACTCTGCTGCGCCAGGGCCAGCGCCGGTGATCACCGCAAAGGTTCGCTATTTCGCCGACGGGGCGTTCTGGGCCTTTTCAACGCCGGTTGAACGACCCCATGCTCATATCAATCCCGCGCGGCCTGCGGCGGCCGGGCTGGACGCGCCGGAAGCTCCGCAATTGCGCCATCGAGCTGTTCAACCCCGCTGTGAGCGCCAAGGCCTGTCCCGATCGACAACGCCTGCAGCAGGTCGCGCAGGCCGTCGAGAACCTCTTCCGGCGACAGCCCCGCGAGCCGCTCGGCGCTGAAATAGTAGTTCCAGAAGCCGACCACCTGCTCCACCCGTCCGATCCGGGCGCCGATCTCCATGAACAGGCCGGAGCCGCGCATGAGAAAGGACCGGAACCCGTCGGGGTTCTCCTGGTCCGTCAGGGACGCAAACGCCTGATCATACAGTCTCAGCCGCTGTCCGACCTCGCGCCATGCGGCAATGACGGTCTGTTGCACCTGTTCGCTGGCGCTGACCACGAACGCCGACTCAATCCGACCATAGCGCGCGGCCCGGACCGCCAGGAGCGACCGTAAGGTGGACCTGAGCATCGGCGCCAACGTCCGGCTCCGCCAGCGGTAGTAGAGGAAGCCCTTCCAGGAAAACATCGCCTCGGCGAACGCCGACGCATCCATCCTGAAGATGTCGCGCAACGGCTGGAGTTCCGCATTGTCCTGCTCGGCCAACAAGAGCTGCGACAGCCGCCGCGTGCGCCGGTCGTTCGACTTCGCCTCGCCGAAGCACAGCCGGATCAGGGCCTCGACCTCCCCGCCCACGAAGCCGAGCATCTCGGTCTGGTCGGCGCTGCTGAGCCGGGAGTAACATCGGCCGACATCGATCCTCAGCTGGTTCAGGGTCTCGCGGACCAGGAACGGGTCGAGCGTCGGCAGCCTGTCCAAGGTGCGCAGCACCATCACGTCCCGCCCGAACGGCAGGTCGGTGTAGTCGAGGACCCGGGCGAGCACGTTGGGGAAATCGGGTTGGTCGACAAACAGCCCCTGACCACC
>NZ_JAUYOJ010000120.1 GCF_030697925.1 Phenylobacterium sp.
CGCAAGGACATCGCGCGGATCAAGACCGTCCTGCGTTCCAAGCAGACCGCGGCCTAAGGAGACAACGAACATGCCCAAGCGAATTCTCGAAGGCGTCGTCGTCTCCGACAAGGGTGACAAGACGATCGTGGTGAAGGTCGAGCGGACCTTCCTGCATCCGGTGCTGAAGAAGACCGTCCGTCGGTCGAAGAAGTACCACGCCCATGACGAGGCCAACGCCTACAAGGCCGGCGAGGTCGCCCGCATCATCGAATGTGCGCCCAAGTCGAAAACCAAAACCTGGGAAGCCCTGCCCAAGGCCGCTTCTCAAGCCGCGTCGTAAGGAAGGTCCGATTCTATGATCCAGATGCAGACTAACCTCGAAGTCGCCGACAATTCCGGCGCGCGTCGTGTGATGTGCATCAAGGTGCTCGGCGGCGCTGGCCGTCGTTACGCCGGCGTGGGCGACAAGATCGTCGTCTCCGTGAAGGAAGCCATTCCGCGCGGCCGGGTGAAGAAGGGCGACGTCCTTCAAGCCATCGTCGTGCGCACGTCCTCGGCGATCAAGCGCAAGGACGGCTCGGTGATCCGGTTCGACAAGAACGCCGCCGTCATCGTGAACAAGCAATCCGAGCCGATCGGCACGCGGATCTTTGGCCCGGTTCCTCGCGAACTGCGCGCCAAGAACCACATGAAGATCATCTCGCTCGCGCCTGAGGTGCTGTAATGGCCGCGAAGATCAAGAAGGGGGACCGCGTCGTGGTCCTCACCGGCAAGGACAAGGGCCGTCAAGGCAATGTCCTGAAGGTCCTGCCCAAGGACGAGCGCGTCGTCGTGGAAGGCCTGAACATGGTTCAGCGCCACACCCGTCCGACGCAATCCGACCCGCAGGGCGGCATCAAGAACAAGGAAGCCGCGCTGCACGTCTCGAACGTCGCCATCGTGGATTCCAAGGGCAAGCCGACCCGCGTCGGTTTCCGGGTCGAAGGCGACAAGAAGGTCCGCGTCGCCAAGACGACCGGTGAGGTGATCAATGGCTGAGCAAGCTTACGAGCCGCGGCTGAAGTCCGAATATCGCCAGCGCATCCGCGCGGTGATGAAGGAGCAGTTCGGCTATACCAACGAAATGCAGATCCCCAAGCTGGACAAGATCGTCCTGAACATGGGGATCGGCGAAGCGGTGTCGGACTCCAAGAAGGTCAACGCCGCGATCGCCGACCTGGCGAGGATCGCCGGCCAGAAGCCGGTGCCGACCAAGGCCCGTAACTCCATCGCCGGCTTCAAGCTGCGCGAAGGCATGGTGATCGGCGCCAAGGTGACCCTTCGCAAGGACCGCATGTACGAGTTCCTGGACCGTCTGATCACCATCGCGCTGCCGCGGGTGAAGGACTTCCGGGGCCTGAAGCCGACCTCGTTCGACGGTCGTGGCAACTACGCCATGGGTCTGAAGGAGCACATCGTGTTCCCGGAGATCAACTACGACCAAATCGATCAGATGTGGGGCATGGACATCATCGTCACCACGACTGCGAAGACCGATGACGAAGCGCGCGCGCTTCTCAAGGAATTCCAGTTCCCGTTCGTTCAAGCGTAAGCGGCGGGAAGGAAAGAGAAAATGGCCAAGAAAAGCGCCGTCAATCGCAACGAGATGGTCCGCAAGCTGGTGAAGCAATTCGCCGCCAAGCGGGAAGCCCTCAAGGCGATCGCCAACGACGAGTCCCTGCCGCTCGAAGAACGCTTCGAAGCCCGGCTGAAGCTCGCCGAACTCCCGCGCAACTCGTCCAAGACCCGCATCCGCAACCGGTGCGAAGTCACGGGCCGTCCGCGCGCCTACTACCGCAAGCTGCGGATGAGCCGGATCGCCCTGCGCGACCTGGGTTCCATGGGCCAGATTCCTGGCCTCGTTAAGTCGAGCTGGTGAGGAGGGTCCAATGGTGAACGACCCCGTTGGCGATATGATCGCCCGCATCAAGAACGCCGCGACCCGCGGCCGTTCGAAGGTTTCCACGCCGGCCTCGAAGATGCGCGCGCGCGTCCTCGATGTCCTGGCCGAAGAAGGCTACATCCGCGGCTATCACTTGGTCGAGAAGCCGGGCGCTTTCCCGGAATTCGAGATCGAGCTGAAGTACTTCGACGGCCAGCCGGTGATCGTTGAGATCCGCCGTGTGTCGAAGCCGGGCCGCCGGGTCTATTCGTCGATCAAGGACCTGAAGCCGATCAAGAACGGCCTCGGGATCTCGATCCTGTCGACGCCGAAGGGCGTCATGTCGGACACGGCCGCGCGTGACGCGAACGTGGGCGGCGAAGTGCTCTGCCGGGTCTATTGATATGTCGCGGATCGGAAAGAAGGCGGTCGCTGTCCCCTCTGGGGTGACGGTGACCATCGAAGGCCAGACGGTGACGGTGAAGGGGCCCAAGGGCCAGCTCGCCTGGACCCTGGCCGAAGAGATCGAGATCAAGCAGGAGGGCGCCGAGCTCCTCCTGTCCAAGCACGTCGAGACCACCCGGGCGCAAGCCATGTGGGGCCTGTCGCGCACGCTGATCGCCAACATGGTGCAGGGCGTGACCGACGGCTTCGAGAAGAGCCTCGAGCTGGTCGGCGTCGGCTATCGCGCGGCGATGAAGGGCAATGCGCTCTCCATGCAGCTGGGCTTCAGCCACGAAGTCGATGTCCCGCCTCCGGCGGGGATCACCTTCGCGGTGCCGAAGCAGACCGAGATCAAGATCTCGGGCATCGACAAGCAGGTCGTGGGCGAAATCGCTTCGCAGATCCGTCGTCTGCGTCCGCCGGAGCCCTACAAGGGCAAGGGTGTCCGCTACGCCGGCGAGCAGGTTCGCCGCAAAGAAGGCAAGAAGAAGTAGGCCATGGCTCTTAAACCCCGTGACACCGCCAAGCGGCGCGCCGAGCGCAACCGCATCCGTCTGCGGTCCGTGGCGAACGGCCGGCCACGTCTGTCGGTCTTCCGCTCGTCCAAGAACATCTACGCCCAGGTCATCGATGATGAGCGCGGCGTGACCCTGGCGGCCGCCTCCACCCTCGAAGAGGGCGAGAAGACGGCCAAGGGTTCGGACAAGGACGCCGCCGCCCGCGTCGGCGCCCTGGTGGCGCAACGCGCCATCGAAAAGGGCGTCAAGGACGTCGTCTTCGATCGTGGCGGCTACATCTATCACGGCCGGGTGAAAGCCCTCGCCGACGCCGCGCGCGAAGCCGGCTTGAACTTCTAGGGGTACCCAGATGGCTCGTGGCAACGAACAACGCGGTGAAGGCGGTCAACGCCGGGACCGCAACCGGGGCGCTCCGCAAGACGAGCGCGCCGACAGCGACATCGTCGAAAAGCTGGTGCACATCAACCGCGTCGCCGCCACCGTGAAGGGTGGCCGCCGCTTCTCGTTCGCCGCCTTGATGGTGGTGGGCGACCAGAAGGGCCGCGTGGGCTTCGGTCATGGCAAGGCGCGTGAAGTGCCGGAAGCCATCCG
>NZ_JAUYOJ010000125.1 GCF_030697925.1 Phenylobacterium sp.
GACGATGTGAAAAGCGCGCTGATAAGCCTCGCGGCCGAAAGCGACGTTCCGTCCCGCGCTGATACGCGCGCCCCCTCCCCTTCCGCCTGAGCGCGCGTCCTTATGCAAGACAACAACAACCGCAACACGATCATCTTCGTGGTCAGCGCGGTCATCATCCTGATCGTCTACCAGATCTTCGTGCTGGAACCGGCGTCCAAGCGCCGTAACGCCGAACTGGGGAGACAGAAGGCCGCCGCGGCCCAGGTCGCCGACGTCGCCGCCAAGCCGGGCGCCCTGCCGAGCGCCGCCCCGGGGACGGTGGTGGTGTCGCGCCAAGACGCCGCCGCCGCCAGCGCCCGGGCGCCGATCGACAGCCCGGCCCTCTCGGGTTCGGTCTCCCTGCGCGGGGCGCGGATCGACGACCTGTTCCTGAAGGACTACCGCGTCAGCATCGAGAAGACCTCGCCACCGGTGGAGCTGCTGCGCCCCGAGGGCGCGCGCCATGCCTTCTTCGCCGAGTTCGGCTGGACCGGCGCCAACCTGCCGGGCCTGCCCGACGCCGGCACCGTCTGGCAGCTGGTCGAGGGGTCTGTCCTGGCGCCCGGCAAGCCGCTGGTGCTTCGCACCTCCAACGGGGCGGGCCTGACCTTCACCCGCAAGATCGAGGTCGATGACCGGTTCATGTTCACCGTCACCGACACCGTGGCCAATCTCGGCGCGGGATCGGTGGTGCTGGCGCCTTACGCCTCGGTGCAGCGCCAAGGCGTGCCGGACGACCTGGGCAAGAACCAGATCGTCCACGAGGGCGCCATCGGCATGCTGGACGGCAAGCTGCAGCAGGTGAAGTACGGCAAGTGGCTGAAGGAGGGCGGGCCGTCGCTCACCTCCACGGGCGGCTGGACCGGCATCACCGACAAGTACTGGCTGGCGGCGCTCATTCCCGACCAGACCGAGAAGGTGCAAACCCAGTACCGGGTGACCAAGGCCGCGGGCGGCCTGGACATCTATGAAGCCAACTATGTGGGCCAGCCGCACGTCATCGCGCCCGGTCGCCAGATCACCGAGACCACCCGCCTGTTCGCCGGCGCCAAGACCGTGCCAGTCCTGAAGGACTACGAGGCCAAGCTGGGCGTGCCGCGCTTCGACTGGGCGGTGGACTGGGGGAACTTCTGGTTCATCACCCGCTATATGTTCGCCTTCCTCGACTTCATCTTCCGCCAGGTCGGGAATTTCGGCATCGCCATCCTGCTGCTGACCGTCGCGGTGAAGATCGTCTTCTTCCCGCTGGCCAATAAGAGCTACGAGTCGATCACCAAGATGAAGAAGGTGCAGCCGCAGATCGAGGCGCTGCGCACGAAATACAAGGAGGACCCAGCCAAGCAGCAACAGGAGCTGATGGCCCTCTACCAGACGGAAAAGATCAATCCGCTGACCGGCTGCCTGCCCATGCTGGTGCAGATCCCGGTCTTCTACGGGCTCTACAAGGTGCTGACGGTCACCATCGAGATGCGTCACGCGCCGTTCGTGGGATGGATCCAGGACCTGTCGGCCAAGGATCCCCTGACGGTCTGGAACCTGTTCGGCCTGTTCCCCTACAATCCGGCGACCGTGCCGCTCATCGGCGGCATCCTGAACTCCGACTTCCTGCACCTTGGCCCGCTGGCCCTGCTCTACGGCGTGACCATGTGGTTCTCGACCGCCATGAACCCGCCCGCGCCGGACCCGGTGCAGCAGAAGATCTTCCAGTTCATGCCCATCATGTTCACTTTCATCATGGCGCCCTTCGCGGTGGGCCTCCTGATGTACTGGTGTTGGTCGAACGTGCTGACCGTGCTGCAGCAGTACGTGATCATGCGCCGCTTCAAGGTGGACAATCCCATCGACCAGATCATCAACAAGCTGACGGGCAAACCAAAGGCCGCCGGGTGACCGACACCGGAGACTTCGACGAGGACGAACTGGAAGCCGGCCGGGTGCTGTTCGCCCGCGAGGCCAGCTTCCTGATGGGCGCCGTGGCCATCGACGGCCTGCCCGCGCCCGACCTCCCGGAAGTCGCTTTCGCCGGCCGCTCCAATGTGGGCAAGTCGTCGCTGATCAACGGCCTTGTGGGCCACAAGAAGCTGGCGCGCGCCTCCAACGAGCCCGGCCGCACCCGCGAGGTGAACTTCTTCGTCCTTGACGACCGCCTGCGCCTGGTCGACCTGCCCGGCTATGGCTGGGCCAAGGCCTCCAAGGCCACGGTGAAGAAATTCCAGAACATGGGCCGCGACTATCTGCGCGGTCGCCCGAACCTGAAGCGCGCCTATCTGCTGATCGACGCGCGCCACGGTTTGAAGGAAGTCGACAAGGAGCCTATGGACGCCTTCGACAAGGCGGCCGTCTCCTACCAGATCATCCTGACCAAGGCCGACAAGATCAAACCGTCCGAGGTCGCGGCCATGGTCGCCAAGACCCAGGCGGCCATCGCCAAGCGCCCCGCCGCCTTCCCCCGGGTCCTGGCGACCTCGTCCGAGAAGGGCACGGGCCTCCCCGAGCTGCGCGCCGAGATCATGGCCGCCTGCGGGATCACGCTCACCTAGAGGCAGGCTTTCCCTACCCTACGTCACCGTGAAAGATGGGCCTGAAATCAACCAGGGCCCGCCACCATGCTCACCACCGTCGGCCGCACGGCCTATGACGCCGAACTCGACTCCTTCCGCGACCAGGTCCGCAAGGTGTTCGACAAGATCCTCCACCCCCACCTCGACCGCTGGGAGGAGGAGGGCATCGTCGATCGCGATTTCTGGCTGGCCTATGGCGAGGCGGGCCTGCTCTGCCCGCAGGTTCCGGCCGAGTACGGCGGGCTGGGCCTCGACTACCGCTACAACGCCATCATCGGCGAGGAGCTGGCCTATGCGGGCTGTTCGGCCGGCGTCACCCTGCAGTCGGACATCACCGTCGACTACCTGATCAACTACGGCTCGGAGGAGCAGAAGGCCCGCTGGCTGCCGGGCATGGTCTCGGGCGAAGTGATCACCGCCATCGCCATGACCGAACCAGGAACCGGCTCGGACCTCCAGGGGGTCAAGACCACCGCCAAGCGGGACGGCAACCACTACGTCATCAACGGCTCGAAGACCTACATCACCAACGGCCAGAACGCCGACCTGGTCATCGTGGTGGCCAAGACCGATCCGACCCTGGGCTCCAAGGGCATCTCCCTGGTGTTGGTGGAGCGCGAGCGCGAAGGCTTCGCGCGGGGCCGCAACCTCGACAAGATCGGCCAAAGCTCGGCCGACACCTCCGAGCTGTTCTTCAACGATGTGCGGGTGCCGATCACCAACTGCCTCGGCGAAGAAGGCCGCGGCTTCGCCCACCTGATGGGCCAGTTGCCCCAGGAGCGCCTGCAGATCGCCATCGCCGGCCAGGCCGGCGCCCAGCGCGCCTTCGACGAGGCCGTGACCTTCACCAAGGACCGCAAGGCCTTCGGCCAGTCGATCTTCGATTTCCAGAACACTCGCTTCACCCTGGCGGCGCTGAAGACCAAGCTGCAGGTCGGCTGGGCGCACCTGGACTGGGCGATCAAGCGCCACGTGGCCGGCGAGCTGACCGCCGCCGAGGCCTCCGCCGCTAAGCTGTTCCACACCGAGCTGCAATGGGAGGCCTGCGACACCGCCCTGCAGCTCCACGGCGGGGCCGGCTACATGAACGAATATCCCATCGCCCGCCTGTGGCGCGACGCGCGGGTCCAGCGGATCTACGGCGGCACTTCGGAGATCATGAAGGAGGTCGTCGCCCGCTCGATCTAGGGCCGCTTCACCACGCCGCCGCCCTTCATCACGAAGACCGGCTTCTCCAGCACCGTCACGTCGCTGAGCGGGTCGCCGGCCACGCCGACCAGGTCACCGTAGCGGCCCACCGCCACTTGGCCGACGTCCTTCTCCCAGCCGAGCGCCTGGGCGGCGTTGACCGTGGCGGTCTGGATCGCCTGCAGCGGCGTCGCGCCGTAGCGCACCATCACCGCGAACTGCTTGGCGTTGTCGCCGTGCGGGTAGATTCCGGCGTCGGTGGAGTAGATGTGCCGCACCCCGGCCTTCAATGACTTGCTGAAGTTCTGCCGCTGGATCTCGCCGATGTCGCGGTCCTTCTGCAGGTTCTCCTCCAGCACGCCGTTTTTCTTGCCCTCGGCCTGGGTGTAGTCGGTGTTGTAGATGTCCATGCCGAACCAGGTTCCCTTCTGGGCGGCGAGCTTGATCCCCTCGTCGTCCACCAGGCTGGCGTGCTCGATGGTGTCGACCCCGGCCTTGACGGCGGCGGCGATGCCCGGCGCGCCGTGGGCGTGGGCGGCGACCTTCATGCCCGCCATGTGCGCCTCCTCGACCACCACGCTCATCTCATCGAGGGTGAGCTGCTGGGCCCCCGGCGAGGTCCGGCGCGAGAAGACCCCGCCCGTGGCGCAGATCTTGATCACCTCGGCGCCGTACTTGCGCACCCGGCGGACCGCCTCGCGGGCCTGGTCGCGGCCGTTGGCGACATAGGGCGCCTGCTGCTCCATGGACGGCGGGAAGTAGGTCGAATCGCAGTGCCCGCCGGTCGCGCCGAAGGAATAGGCCGCTGGCACGACCCGCGGTCCCGGCACGAAGCCGGCCTCGATCGCCTCCCTCAGGCCCACGTCGCCATAGAACTCCGAGCCCACATTGCGCACCGTGGTGAAGCCCGCCTCCAGGGTGTCCTTGGCGTGGCGGGTGGAGATCACCGTCCCGAAAGCGTCGGAGAACTGCAGGGAGGTGTAGCCACCATAGAGCGGAGACGAAGTCAGGTGGACATGCATGTCGATCAGGCCCGGCAGCAGGGTCACCCCCGGCAGGCTGACCTGCTCGGCGCCGGCCGGGACCGCGTCGCCCTGGCGGCCCACCGCGGTGATCCGCCCGTCGGTGATGATCACCAGGGGTTTTTCCATCACCTTGCCGTTGGCGACGTCGATCAGCCGTTCGGCGCTGACCGCCACGGTCTTGGCCTCGGCGACGCCGACGGAGAGCGCCGCGAACGCGGCGGCGAGAGCGATGGAGCGCATGAAATCCCTCTGGGTTCGGAAAGTGCGGCGAAGCTAGCACGGCTGCGCCATGCGTCGAGGCGGTGACATGCGTCCCAGGGTCCGCTATCGGAACCTCCCGATTGGAGGGCCGCGACCTTGACCGACGACGCCGAAGAACAGGGCTGGGCCACCGCGAAGACCCTGGCCACGGCCCTGCCCTATATCCAGATCTATGACCGCGAGGTCGTGGTGATCAAATACGGCGGCCACGCCATGGGCGAGGAAAGCGTCGCGCGCCTGTTCGCCGCCGACGCCGTGCTGCTGAAGATGCTGGGCTGCCATCCGGTGGTGGTTCACGGCGGCGGGCCGCAGATCTCGCGCATGCTGGACAAGGCCGGGGTGAAGTCGAGCTTCGTCGACGGCCTG
>NZ_JAUYOJ010000126.1 GCF_030697925.1 Phenylobacterium sp.
GGCCGCCGCAAGAACACCATCCGCACGGCCAAGGCCGCTGTCGACAAGGCCGGCCAGTACGCCTATCGCGACCGCAAGGTCCGCAAGCGCAACTTCCGTTCGCTGTGGATCCAGCGGATCAACGCCGCGGCCCGCATCGAGGGCCTGACCTACGCCCGATTTATCCACGGCCTGGATCTGGCCGGGATCGAAATCGACCGCAAGGTCCTCGCGGACATCGCGGGCAACGACCCGATCGGCTTCAAGGCCATCGCCGACAAGGTTCACGCCGCGCTGGCTTGAGGTCGTTTGGGAGCTTCTGCTCCGCAAGCATTCAAGAGCCCTCCGGCGTGATCCGCCGGAGGGCTTTTTGCTGCCCTCTTCCCGCAAACCGACCGTCCCTCTAAAGCAGCCGTGTCATGACCGATCTCACCCAACTGGAAGCCGAACTTTCGGCCGCCGTCGACGGCGCTTCCGACCTTTCGGCCCTCGAAACCGTGCGCGTCGCCGCGCTCGGCAAGTCCGGCTCGATCTCCGAGCTCCTGAAGTCGCTGGGCTCCATGAACCCCGACGAGCGCCGCGAACGCGGGCCGCTGATCAACGGCCTGCGCGACCGCGTGCAGTCGGCGATCGTCGCCAAGAAGGCGGCCCTGGAAGCCGCCGAGCTGGACGCCAAGCTCGCCGCCGAGCGCGTCGACCTCACCCTGCCCGCCCCGCCGCGGCGCAAGGGCAGCGTCCACCCCACCATGCAGGTGATGGACGAGATGATCGCCGTCTTCGCCGAGATGGGCTTCTCGGTGGCCGAGGGCCCAGACATCGAGACCGACTTCAACAATTTCACCGCGCTGAACTTCCCGCCCAAGCACCCGGCGCGGGAGATGCACGACACGTTCTTCCTGCCCGAGGACGAGCGCGGCGAGCGCAAGCTGCTGCGCACCCATACGAGCCCCGTCCAGGTGCGCGTCATGCACCGGGTCAACGAGAAGCTGCCCTCCTGGATCGCCAATGGCCCCCCTACAGAAAATAGGGAGCCGCCGATCCGCGTGATCGTGCCCGGCCGGACCTTCCGCAAGGACAGCGACCAGACCCACACGCCGATGTTCCACCAGATCGAAGGCCTGGTGATCGACAAGGCCATCCACATGGGTCACCTCAAGTGGACCCTGGAGACCTTCCTCAGCCGGTTCTTCGAGACCCCGGACGTGGTCACCCGCTTCCGCCCGCACCACTTCCCGTTCACCGAGCCCAGCGCCGAGATGGACGTGCAGTGCGACCGTTCCGGCGGCGAGGTGAAGATCGGCCAGGGCTCCGACTGGCTGGAGATCCTCGGCTGCGGGATGGTCCACCCCAACGTGCTGCGCAATGTCGGCCTCGATCCCGACGTCTGGCAGGGCTTCGCCTTCGGCTGCGGGGTCGACCGGCTGGGGGTGCTGAAATACGGCATGCCCGACCTGCGCGACATGTTCGCCAGCGACGTGCGCTGGCTGGAACACTACGGCTTCAGCCCCTACGCCGCGCCGAACCCGGCGACGGGGCTATCCTGAGCCTGCGCCAAGATCAGATGCTCCCCCTCTGGGGGAGCTGTCCGCGAAGCGGACTGTGGGGGACTTTGACTCCTTCGGCGCGCTTCAACCCCCTCCGTCGCGTCGCTGAAGAAACGACGCGCCACCTCCCCCAAACCGCGCTGCGCGCTGGGGGAGGATCTAGGAAGCTGAGACGATGAAATTCACCCTCTCCTGGCTCAAGGAACACCTCGAGACCAACGCCACCGCCGCCCAGGTGGTGGACGCCATGACCATGGCCGGCCTCGAGGTCGAGCAGGTGAATGACCCCGCCGCCAAGCTCGCCGCCTTCTCGGTGGCCAAGGTGGTCGAGGCCGCGCCGCACCCCAACGCCGACCGCCTGCGCGTCTGCCAGGTGGACACCGTCGACGGCCGCAAGGAGATCGTCTGCGGGGCGCCCAACGCGCGGCCGGGCCTGACCACCATCTACGCCCCCATCGGCGCCTACGTGCCGGGCCTGGGCGTGACCCTGGCCGAGAAGCCGGTGCGCGGCGTGGTGTCGAACGGCATGCTCTGCTCGGCCTCCGAACTGGAGTCCGCCAGCGAGTCCGACGGCATCATGGAGCTGCCCGACAGCCTGGCGGTCGGGACGCCCGCCGCCCAGGCGCTTGGCCTCGAATCGGTCATCGACTTCGAGGTCACCCCCAACCGTCCCGACTGGCTGGGCGTGGTCGGCATCGCCCGCGACCTGGCCGCCGCGGGCCTGGGCGTGCTGAAGGACGTCGGCGTCGAGCCGGTCCCGGGCAAGTTCCCCTGCCCGGTCGCCATCCGCCTGGACGGCTCGGACGCCTGCCCGCAATTCGCCGGCCGGCTGATCCGCGGCGTCAAGAACGGGCCGTCCCCGGCCTGGCTGCAGCAGCGGCTGATCTCCGTCGGCCTGCGGCCCATCAACGCCCTGGTCGACGTCACCAACCTGATCACCTACGACCGCGCGCGGCCGCTGCACGTCTATGACCGCGCCCTGATGGTCGGCGATGTGATCGAGGCCCGGCTGGGTCGGCGCGGGGGCGGCGGCGAAGTCTCCGCCGATCACGCCACCCCGACCGCCCACAGCGACGAGCAACTCATCGCGCTGGACGGCAAGACCTACGACATCACGGCCGAGATGAGCGTCATCGCCGACGCCGACGGCAAACGCCCCATCGGCCTTGGCGGGATCATGGGCGGGACCTCCACCGGCTGTTCGGAGGCCACCACCGAGGTCTTCCTCGAGGCCGCCTGGTTCGACCCGATCCGTACCGCCCAGACCGGGCGGACGACGGGCATCACCTCCGACGCCCAGTACCGCTTCGCCCGCGGTGTCGATCCCGAGAGCCTGGTCGCGGGGATCGAGCTGGCCACCAAGCTGATCCTGGACCTGTGCGGCGGCGAACCGTCGGACATCGTCGTGGCGGGGCAGGCCCTGCCCCGGCCGGCCCCGATCGCCTTCGACCGCGCCTATGTGCGGCAGCTCTCGGGTCTGGACCTGCAGCCCCGGCGCATCGACGACATCCTGCGCGACCTCGGCTTCCATCAGGAAGGCGACCTCGTCTTCCCGCCATCCTGGCGGCGCGACGTGGAGGGCAAGGCCGACCTGGTCGAGGAGGTGGCGCGCATCGAGGGCTATGACGCCCTGCCCGCCCTGCCCCTGCCGGAGATGGCCAAGCCGGCCGGCGGCGTCCTGACCGTACGCCAGGCCCGCCTGCGCGCGGCGCGCCGGGCCATGGCCGCCAAGGGCTACGCCGAGGCGGTGACCTGGAGCTTCACCAAGCGCGAGACCGCCGCCCTGTTCGGCGGCGGCGCCGAGGCCCTGGTGATCACCAATCCCATCGCCGCGGATCTCGACTGCATGCGGCCCTCGATCCTGCCCGGCCTGATCGAGGCCGCGGGCCGCAACGCCCGGCGCGGCTTCGCCGATGTGGCCCTGTTCGAGATCGGCCCGTTCTACGCCGACGACACCCCCGCCGGCCAGGTGACGGCC
This sequence comes from Phenylobacterium sp., assembly GCF_030697925.1. Classification (GTDB taxonomy): domain Bacteria; phylum Pseudomonadota; class Alphaproteobacteria; order Caulobacterales; family Caulobacteraceae; genus Phenylobacterium. The sequence goes on from NZ_JAUYOJ010000126.1 coordinate 3,502, forward strand.
ATCGCCGCGATCGTCGCCCCGCACCCGCCCCGGCGCTGGGACGGAGTGGCTGTCGACGCCCTGTTCGACCTGAAGGCCGACCTGCTCAGCCTGCTGGACGACCTTGGCGCGCCGGTCGCCTCGCTGCAGACCGCCCAGGGCGGTCTGTCGGATTGGTGGCATCCGGGCCGCTCGGCCGCCATGCGCCTGGGTAAGACCACGCTCGTCGAGTTCGGCGAGCTCCACCCGCGCATCCTGAAGGCGCTGGACGTCGAGGGCCCGGTCTACGGCTTCGAACTGATCGCCGACGCCATCCCCGAGCCGAAGCGGAAGGCCACCAAGTCCAAGCCGGCCCTGGAGCTCTCGCCCCTGATGCCGCTGTCGCGCGACTTCGCCTTCGTGGTCGACGCCGCCGCCCCTGCCGGCGACCTGGTCCGCGCGGTGGCCGGCGCCGACAAGGCGTTGATCTCCAATGCACGGGTCTTCGACGTCTATCAGGGCCCGGGCGTGGCCGAGGGCTCCAAGTCGGTGGCCGTGGAGATCACCCTCCAGCCCCGCGAAAAGACCCTCACCGACGCCGAGATCGAGGCCCTCTCGGCCAAGGTCGTCGCCGCGGCCGAGAAGGCGCTCGGGGCGAAGCTGCGGGGGTAGGGGTCAAAGTCCCCCTCAGTCGGCTTCGCCGCCAGCTCCCCCAGAGGGGGAGCATCTGGATCGGAGTCTCCTAGATCCTCCCCCAGCGCGCAGCGCGGTTTGGGGGAGGTGGCGCGTCGCCCTCTTGGGCGACGTGACAGAGGGGGTTGAAGCGCGCCGATCTCGCCATTTGACTTCCGCTGACGTCACCATGGCCTCCTGGCGCCCATGGAAATCAACGGCGTCGCGCACACCTTCATCACCGCGGGCGACTTCGAGGCGTCCGTGGCATTCTATCGCAAACTGCTGCCCTTCCTGGGCCTGCGAGAAGTCGCCGACAGCGTCGACACCTATTACTGCGTCGGCGGCCGCACGGGGTTCGGCGTCCGGCGCCCCGATCCCGAGCACGCCGGGGCGCGGTTCGCACAGTACCGGGTGGGCCTGCACCACCACTGCTGGCGGGCGCGGGAACGCCAGGACGTCGACGAACTCCACGTCTTCCTGGTCTCGATCGGGGCCAAGATCGTCCACCCGCCGCAGGACGAACCCTGGGCGCCGGGCTATTACGCGGTGCTGTTCGAGGATCCCGACGGCGTGCGCCTCGAGCTCAACCACGTGCCCGGCCGCGGCCTGTTCGACACCGCCAGCCAGCGGGTCGGGGCGAGCCTGGACGAGCGCTAGCGGCCCTAGAAGGGCAGCATCCGCCGGGTGCGGGAAAAGCCGAGATAGCCGACATTGGCGCCCAGCCGCAGGCCGACGCCGGCGCGGATCGGGGCCACGGTCACGTCGTCGGAGCGCAGGTAGTTCACCCCCAGGCCCGCGATCAGATAGGCCGCGCCCTCGACGCCCGGGAAGCGCTGGAAGATAACTTCCGGATACTGGAGATTGTAGCAGAGGGCGAAGACGCGGCTGGCGTTGCCGCCCAGGTCCCAGCCGACCGACGGGCCCTGCCAGAACACCTCGATGGGCTCGCGGTTCTTCATGTAGAGCAGGCCGCGGCCGTAGCGGGCCCCGATCGTGATGGCCCCGGCCGCTTCCTCGCCGGCGATATAGGCGGTGGGCCGGCCATTGTCCTCGAAGGCGCGTTCGATGGCGCCGCCCGCGGCTTCGGCGGCCACGCCCAGGAAGTCGGAGGCGGTGTTGATCAGCTCCTCGCGCGAATAGGTCTCGGCCGGGCCCTGGGCCGGATAGCTGGGGCTGGCGGAAGCGCTGGGGCTCGGCGCCGGCGGGCTTCCGGCGGGGTCGCGCGGCTGGGCGGCGGCGCAGCCGGCGCTCGCGAGCGTGGCGATGCTGGAAGCGATGAGCGTGCGGCGATCCATGGCGTTCGTATCCTTTAGAGCTTGGGCAGCCTCCCATCCCCAGGCGGCATGAATGCGGCGACCAGGCTTAACGGTGGATTAACCATGGCGGCGCGGTGGGCTTCTTCCTCCCACGTTTTAGGGGGGAGGGGCACCGCGACGCGGTGGAGGGGGCGGCCTCAGCTCGGCGTCCGGTCTCGCCCCCTCCCCCACCCTTCGGGCGGTCCCCCTCCCCCGCTCCGCAGGGGAGGAAGAAAGGCGCCGGTCTCGCCAGTCGCGCGGAATGTGCTAAAGCCCGCCCACAATGACGACGCCCCTCTCCCACATCCGCAACTTCTCCATCGTGGCCCATATCGACCACGGCAAGTCGACTCTGTCCGATCGCCTGATCCAGGAGACCGGCGGCCTCACCAAGCGTGAGATGACCGAGCAGGTCCTGGACAACATGGAGATCGAGCGCGAGCGCGGGATCACCATCAAAGCCCAGACCGTCCGCCTGGAGTACAAGGCGAAGGATGGGGAGACCTATGTCCTCAACCTGATGGACACCCCCGGCCACGTGGACTTCGCCTACGAGGTCAGCCGTTCGCTGGCGGCGTGCGAGGGCTCGATCCTGGTGGTGGACGCCAGCCAGGGGGTCGAAGCCCAGACCCTGGCCAACGTCTACCAGGCCATCGACAACGATCATGAGATCGTCCCGGTCCTCAACAAGATCGACCTGCCGGCCGCCGAGCCCGAGCGCAACCGCCCGCAGCGCGAGGAGCGGATCGGCATCGACGCCTCGGAGGCGATCCTCTGCTCGGCCAAGACCGGCGAGGGCATCGCCGACGTGCTGGAGGCCGTGGTCACCCGCCTGCCGCCGCCCAAGGGCGACCGCGACGCGCCGCTGAAGGCCCTGCTGGTCGACGCCTGGTACGACGCCTATCTCGGCGTCGTCGTCCTGGTGCGTGTTCTGGACGGGGTGCTGAAGTCCGGCATGAAGGTGCGCATGATGAACGCCGGCGTCACCCATCAGGTGGACCGCATCGGCGTCTTCAAGCCCAAGCAGACCGAGGTGGCCGAGCTCGGCCCCGGCGAGATCGGCTACATCACCGCCCAGATCAAGCAGGTGGCCGACGCCGCGGTCGGCGACACCATCACCGACGAGAAGCGCCAGACGGCGACCGCCCTGCCGGGCTTCCGCGTGGCCCAGTCGGTGGTGTTCTGCGGCCTGTTCCCGGTGGACGCCGCCGACTTCGAGGACCTGCGCGCCGCCATCGGCCGCCTGCGCCTCAACGACGCCTCCTTCACCTACGAGATGGAGACCAGCGCCGCGCTCGGCTTCGGCTTCCGCTGCGGGTTCCTGGGGTTGCTCCACCTGGAGATCATCCAGGAGCGCCTCAGCCGCGAGTTCGACCTCGACCTGATCGCGACCGCCCCCAGCGTGGTCTACAAGATCGGCCTGACGGACGGCTCGGAGATGGAGCTGCACAACCCGGCCGACCTGCCCGACCCGGTGAAGATCGCCACCATCGCCGAGCCTTGGATCAAGGCGACGATCCTGACGCCGGACGAATATCTCGGCTCGGTGATCAAGCTCTGCCAGGACCGCCGCGGCGAGCAGCGCGAGCTCTCCTATGTCGGGACCCGCGCCCTGGTGGTCTACGACCTGCCGCTGAACGAGGTGGTGTTCGACTTCTACGACCGGCTGAAGAGCGTCTCCAAGGGCTACGCCTCCTTCGACTACGCCATCGAGGGCTATCGCACCGGCGACCTGGTGAAGATGTCGATCCTGGTCAACGCCGAGCCCGTCGACGCGCTGTCCATGCTGGTCCACCGCGACCGCGCCGAGGCCAGGGGCCGGGGCATGGTCGAGAAGATGAAGGACCTGATCAGTCCGCACATGTTCCAGATCCCGATCCAGGCGGCCATCGGCGGCCGGATCATCGCCCGCGAGACGGTCCGCGCCCTGCGCAAGGACGTGACGGCCAAGTGCTACGGCGGCGACGCCAGCCGCAAGCGCAAGCTGCTGGACAAGCAGAAGGCCGGCAAGAAGCGCATGCGCCAGTTCGGTAAGGTCGAGATCCCGCAGGAAGCCTTCATCGCCGCGCTGAAGATGGACGCGGACTAGCCGATCCGGCTGCGACAAGGCGCCGGACGTGCTCGAGCGCCTTCGCGCCGTGCCGGCCGCCAAGCTGGTCACCGGGGCACGGGGCGCGGCTGGGCGGGTTGGACGATCATCCTCGACAGCTACGTGCTGCCCAAACTGTCGCGGGAGTTGCCCGCGACTGGCTGGTCAAAACAGGCAGCCTGGCGCGGAAACAGCCGTAGCGGCCGACGGCGAAGAAGGAACGCGCCCGGGGTTCGTCCCCGGGCGCTTTTTTGTCAGTACTTCCAGCGCAGCGTGGCCATCAGGGTCCGCGGCGGCGCCAGCACGCCGGTGGAGGTTCCTGTCACGGACGTGTCCGCTCCGCCGCTGGTGAAGAAGTATTCGTCGGTCAGGTTCTTGCCGGCGACCACGATCTCCCAGTGCTGGTCCGGGAAGGCGTAGGTCAGGCCGGCGTTCAGCGCCGTCACCGGCTTCTGGCTTCCGGCCGACGTATTGCCCAGCGAGAAGTAGATCAGGTCCGTGTAGGCCGCATCGACCCGCGCGGTGAGCTCGCTACCGTTCTCGAACTCGTGGCGCCAGGAGAGGCCGAGCGAGGCTTTCCACGGCGGGGAGTAGGGCAGGATGCGGCCGGAGGTGATCGGCGCGCCGCCCTCGTTGGCCCGCGGGTCGACCCGGATGACCTTGGCGGCCAGGCGCGAGACCGAGGCCTCGAGCCGCAGGCTTCGGGTCAGCAGCGCGGTGGCCTCCAGCTCGAAGCCCTCGATGCGGGCGTCGCCAGCGTTGATCACCGTGCCGAAGCCGGGATCGCCGGGGCTGGGATTGGCCAGGGTGGCGAACGACTGGAAGTCCTCGAACGAAGTGGTGAAGGCCGCGAAGTTGGCCCGCACCCGCCGGTCGAACAGGTCCGCCTTCACCCCCAGCTCGTAGCTGGCCGCGCTCTCCGGGCCATAGGTCGGGAAGCTCGCGAACCGGCCGATGATCCGCGGCGGGAAGCCGCCGCTGCGGAAGCCTTCGGAGTACGAGGCGTAGACCATCACCCCTGGCGCGACGTCGGCGCTGACCGAGACCAGCGGCGTCACCTTCTCCACCGTCAGCTCGCCCTTCAGCCCGCCGGGCACCTGCGGCAGCAGGACGATCGAGGCCTCCTTCTTCTCCCGCGTCCAGCGCAGGCCGCCGGTGACGTGCAGCCAGTCGGCGACGTCATAGGTCGCCTGGCCGAAGGCGGCGACGTTGTAGGTCTGGGTGTCGCCGTGGTTGTCGGTCAGCACCGGATAGAAGCTCGGCCCCAGGATCAGGGTGATGAACGGCGACAGCACGTCCACGTGGCCGAAGGTCTCCTCGTACATGTAATAGCCGCCGACGATCCAATTCAGCTTGTCCGACAGCGCGCTCCCCGACAGCTGCAGCTCCTCGCTGTACTGGTCGGAATCCTGGCGGTCGGCCGTCGATTGGAAGAACAGCTGGCCGAACATGCCCCCGTCGAAGGTGTAGTCGCTGCGCAGGTTGCGGTAGGCGCTGATCGACTGCAGGTGGCCGATCGGCAAGTCCCAGCCGATGGTCAGGTTGACGCCGGCGACGTCGAACTTGTTGGTGGGCTCGATGACGTTCAGCTGCTTGTCGAAGAAGCGGGCGTTGGAGACGTAGGGGTCGCGCGGGACCTGCACCGGGCCGAAGCATTGCGGGTTGGTCGCCTGGCCGACCGGGCTCAGGCACGAGGCCGGATTGCCGCTGTAGAAGCGGTTGAAGGCGAAGCCGGTGGCCGCATTGGGAAAGGTCTGGCGCAGCACCTGCGGCGCGCCGGTGTTGCGCGTCGACGAATAGTCGACGGCGAGGTCGACGGTCAGGTCCTCGGTTGGCGTCCAGCGCGCCTGGCCGCGCACCGCCCAGACGTTCTCGTCGCCGTACTCGCGGCCCGGATAGTTGGCCAGCTTGATGTAGCCGTTCTGCCGGTTGGCGTAGGCCGCCAACCGGAAGGCCAGGGTCTCGCCGACCGGCAGGTTGACCGAAGCCTTGGCGCCCCAGCGTGCATAGTCGCCGACCGTCGCCTCGGCCTGGGCGGCGAAGTCGCGCCCCGGCTTCTTGCTGACGAGGCTGATCGCCCCCCCGATGGTGTTCTTGCCAAACAGCGTCCCCTGCGGGCCGCGCAGCACCTCGATCCGCTCCAGGTCGACCAGGTTCAGGATGCTGCCGACATTGCGGGCGACATAGACCCCGTCGACATAGATCCCCACCGCCGGGTCAGCGGTCAGCACGGTGTCGGCTTGGCCGAGGCCGCGCAGATAGACCGCCGGGGTCTGCGAGCTACCGTTGACCCCCGAGGTCTGGATGATCAGGTTCGGCGTCGCATTGGTCAGGTCGCGCACGTCGGTCATGTTGCGGGCCTGGATCAGTTCGGCCGTGTAGGCGGTCACCGCCACCGGCGTTTCCTGCAAGCTCTCCTCGAACTTGCGGGCGGTGACCACGACTTCCTCGATGCTCAGCCCTTCCTGCGCCGAGGCGGGGCTCGCTGCGCCCAGACCGACGACCAGCCCCAGCGCCGAGGCGCCCGCCAAGAGTCGCCCGCCTCTGAACACGATAGCGTTGTCAGTTTTTGGCGCATGCGTATCGAACTGCGCACCTTCGGCTCGCCTCATCGACCTTCCCCACTAGTTGAATGCCCATACGAGATCGGGGCTTTCCCGCTCGTTATTTCATACCTCAATATTTTGTACCTAAAATAAATAAGGTGCAACTCTTAGGTTCGGGAAGATCGGGATGCGAGGCGACGCCTTGCCCGGCCGATGACGGTTGTCAGAGGCCGTACGGCTTGGCTCCCTGCCTTCCCTGGAAGCAGCGGCGCAATCCGGTCCCACTGAACCAGGCTCAACTCGTAACGCTTCACCGACGTCAATAGGGCTCCGTCCAACCAACGGAGCCCTATGAATCAGGCGTCTCAGACCCTGAGACTCCTGAATATCGATCTCACCTAGGGCGTCGTACCAAGGCGTGTCATCCCGGAAGCCGCGCAGCGGCTATCCGGGACCCATAAATACCTGATGATTCATGGCCTTCCGCGGCTCTGGCCACATCCGGCGGTCTCGGCGTCTATGGGTCCCGGTCTTGCTTCGCAAACCGGGATGACACGGGTGGTGGAGTTCGACATCACAAAATTGCCCCCGCCCCCGACACCGCCTAGAAATCGCCCTGAAGCTTGGCCATGACGGCGAGGTCTTTCAGGGAGCAAACACATGCGCAAGACGATCATCCTGGCCGTGGCGGCCGCGGCCCTGCTGACCGCCGGCTGCAACACCGTCGCCGGCATCGGCCGTGACGCTCAGGCGGCGGGCAAGGCGGTCACCAGCGCCGCCGACGACATGAAGAAGTAGGCGCTCAGGCGTCCTCTTCGCGGGACGCGGCCTCGGCGATCTTCGCCGCATCCTCGGCCGGGACAGCGGGCGTCTCGCGCGCGCCGTCCTCCGCCGCCGTGGTGGGGCCGGTGTGGCCGTGGACAGGCTTCTTGGTCGGCGGGTCGCGGTCTTCGGGGGTCATGGCGAAGCTCCTCTGCGCACCATCAAGAGATGTGGCCTCAGGTCCGTTCCGCAAGCCCGCGGCCAGATGCGCCGGTGTGCGCCACAACCTGAAATAAGCCCATGATAAGATAGGACGTTTCGCCGCGCCTCAGATCAATCCCTGACGGGAACGAGCGTTGGGCCGAACCCGTTCTCACCTGCGACAGCCACGACGCTTCCCACGTGGGATTATGGGGCGCATACGGCCAAGCATCATTTTTTCGAGCGACGTAACATGTTCGTCCAGTCGATGTTCCGGGGTCTGAAAGGCCGCTGTCCCCATTGCGGCGACGGCAAGCTCTTTTGGAGCTATCTCAAGGTGGAGCCGCGCTGCCACGCCTGCGGCCACGACCTGGCGCGTTATCCCGCCGACGACGGTCCGGCCTATTTCACCATCCTGATCGTCGGCCACCTGATCGTCGCGCCGCTGCTGTTCTTCTCGATCATCTGGGAAGCACCGACCATGTACGTGCTGCCGGCGACCCTGATCCCGCTGGCCATCGTGACCCTCGCCCTGCTGCCGAGGGTCAAGGGCGCCTTCATCGGCCTGCTCTACGCCATCGCCCACAAGGAGGGTGAGGCCGCCCTGCACATCGCCGACGTCCCCGACCCGCGCCGTTAAGGTTTGGAACCTTCGCCTTGGAGGGCCGTTCGTCCCGCCTGACGTCCGTCGGGGTTGCTAGGGAGACGAACGACCATGTCGCTAGGCTTAATTCTACTCATCGTCCTCATCCTGCTCCTGGTCGGCGCCCTACCGACCTGGGGCCATTCGCGCTCGTGGGGGTACTTCCCTTCCGGGGGTCTTGGCCTGGTCCTGGTGATCGTGCTGATCCTGGTCCTGATGGGACGCATCTAGACTTTCGCGCTGGCCGCGAGGCGCCCTAACGTCTCCCCCGGACAGACTTTGGGGGAGAGCGCATGAGCGAGACAGGGGTCGACACCCAGGCGCCGAGGGACATCCTGACGCCCGGCCTCACCCCGCTCGCTCGCGCCAAGGCGATCCTGGGCGGGTCGGCGGGCAATCTGGTCGAGTGGTACGACTGGTTCGCCTACTCGTCCTTCGCCCTCTATTTCGCGCCCCACTTCTTCCCCAAGGGCGATCAGACCGCCCAACTGCTGCAGGCCGCCGCCATCTTCGCCGTGGGCTTCCTGGCCCGCCCGGTGGGCGCCTGGCTGATGGGCCTCTACGCCGACCGGGCGGGGCGGAAGGCGGCCCTGACCCTCGCCGTGGCCATGATGTGCGCCGGCTCCCTGATGATCGCGATCGCGCCCGACCATGCGATGATCGGCGCCGGGGCCCCGGTGATCCTGCTGCTCGCCCGCCTGCTGCAGGGCCTGTCGGTGGGCGGCGAATACGGCGCCAGCGCCACCTACATGTCGGAGATGGCCGGCCGCGCCCGGCGCGGCTTCTGGTCGTCCTTCCAGTACGTGACCCTGATCATGGGCCAGCTGGTGGCGCTCGGCGTGCTGATCCTGCTGCAGCAGTTCATGGACAAGGCCGACCTGGAGGCCTGGGGCTGGCGCATCCCGTTCGTCATCGGCGCCCTGCTGGCCGTGGTGGTGTTCTGGATCCGCTTGGGCCTAGACGAGAGCGCCTCGTTCCTGGCCGCCAAGGCCGAGGGCGCGCCCCGCTCGACCACCATGCTGTTGTTCCTGAACTACCCGCGCGAGAGCGCCATGATCTTCTGCCTGACCGCCGGCGGCTCGCTCGCCTTCTATGCCTACACGACCTACATGCAGAAATTCCTGGTCAATACGGCGGGCTTCGCCAAGGACACCGCCACGGCGATCACCGCGGCGGCGCTCTTCCTCTACATGTGCGCCCAGCCCCTGTTCGGCTTCCTCTCCGACAAGGTGGGCCGCAACCGCACCATCGCCTTCGCCTTCGCCGGCGGCATGATCGTCACCTATCCGGTGATGTCGGCCATAGCCCGCGCGGAGGCGCCGCTGGCGGCCTTCGGCCTGATGACCTTCCTGCTGGTGATCCTGTCCGGCTACACCTCGGTCAGCGCCGTGGTGAAGGCCGAGCTCTTCCCCGCCCATGTCCGCGCCCTGGGCGTGGCCCTGCCCTACGCCATGGGCAACGCCATCTTCGGCGGCACCGCGGAGTACGCCGCCCTCTGGTTCAAGAAGGAGGGCATGGAGAGCGGCTATTACATCTATGTCTCGGCGATCATGACGCTGGCCTTCCTGGTGGCGCTGCGGCTGCGCAACACCAACCGCGAGAGCCTGATCAACGAGGACTGAGCCGATGAAGTTCCTGGACGCCCTCACCCCGCTCGACATCGTCGCCGTCGCGGTCTTCGCGGTCGCCTGGTTGGCCTATGAGCCGCTGCTGAAGGCCGTCGCGCGCGGCAAGGGGCTAATCAACACCGACATGACCGTCATCCGCCTGGCCTGGATGCGCAACATGGCCGGGCGCGAGAACAAGTTCATGGACGGTCAGATCCTCGGCCACACCCTGAACTCGGCGTCCTTCTTCGCCTCGTCGAACCTGATCCTGATCGCCGCGGCGGCCGGCGCCCTGTTCGGCGGCGAGCGGACCTTCGAGAGTGCGTCGAGCCTGATGGTGCTGAAAACCTCCTCGCGCCTGCTCTTCGAGGCCCAGGTGGCGCTGGTGGTCCTGACCCTGGCCCGGGGGCTGCTCGACTTCATCTGGTCGATCCGCCAGATGAACTACTGCCTGGCGGTGATCGGCGCGGCGCCGGAGACTGAGGATCGCCCCTCGACCGAACCGTATGGCGAGGCTGCGGCCCGGCTGCTGAACCCGGCGCTGTCGTCATTCAATCGCGGCGTGCGCGGCTACTATTTCGCACTGGCGGCCGCCGGCTGGCTGTTCGGCCCGCAGGTCTTCCTGCTGCTGACCTTCCTGGCCGTGGCCCTGCTGGTGACCCGCCAGCGCCGCTCACCCGCCGCCCGCGCCATCGCCGAGGTGCGGCGCCTGCTCGACAAGCCTTAGAGGCCGAGTTCAGTCCGCTGGGCGCGGGTCAGCCTGGCCGCGACCAGGGCGTGGGCCGTCTTCAGCCAGTCGGTCACCTCGCCGTCGTCGAGACTCTCGATCTCGTCGAACGCCACCCATTTGGCCCGCGCCAGATAGGGGGCGGGCCGCGCCTGACCCGTCTCGACGAGCACTTCATAGGCCAGGTCGGTGACCTTGAGCGAGATCGCCCCGCCCAGGCCCGCTATGGCGAAGATCCGCTCACCGATCTTGAAGACCCGCGCGCCGCCCCACTGCACGACCTTGGTCGCCGCCGGCAGGGCGAGGGCCGCGGCCTCGAACTGCGAGGGCGTCACGCCAGGCCCAGCTCGGCGCGCGCCTTCTTGGTCAGCTTGGAGGCGATCAGGCCGTGGGCGGTGGTCAGCCAGGAGGAGAGGTCGGCGTCGGAGACCGAAGCGGTGTCGACGGCGACCCACTGACCCTTGGCGCAATAGGGCGCCTGGCGGCCGATCCCGGTCTCGGTGAGGGCCACGAAGGCGATCTCGGTCACTTTGAACGACACCGAGACGTCGCCGGAAATGGCGAAGACCTTGCCGCCGACTTTGAAGACGTCGGACCCGCCCCACTGGATCACCTTGGTCACCGCGGGCAGGCCCATGGCGAAAGCCTCGAGCTCGGCGCGGGTCACGCGGGCAGGCCCAGCTCGACCCGGGACTCGCAGGTCAGCCCGGCGGCGCCGAAAGCCTCCGGCGTCACGCCTGGACGCCGACGCCGATCGGGCAGGTCACGCCGGTGCCGCCCACGCCGCAATAGCCGGCCGGGTTCTTGGCCAGGTACTGCTGGTGGTAGTCCTCGGCGAAAAAGAATTCCGGGGCCTCGGCGATCTCGGTGGTGATCGGGCCATAGCCCTTGTCGGCCAGCGCCTGCTGGTAGGTTGCGAGCGAGGCCGCCGCGGCCGAGGCCTGGGCGTCGTTATACGGATAGATGCCGGACCGGTACTGGGTCCCGATGTCGTTGCCCTGGCGCATGCCCTGGGTCGGATCGTGGCCTTCCCAGAACACCTTCAGCAGGTCCTCGTAGGTCACGACGCGCGGGTCATAGACCACCAGAACCGCCTCGGTATGGCCGGTGCGGCCCGAGCAGACCTCTTCATAGGTCGGGTTGGGCGTGACGCCGTTCACATAGCCCACGGCGGTCACATATACGCCGGGGACCTGCCAGAACTTGCGCTCCACCCCCCAGAAACAGCCCATGGCGAACTGCGCCAGCTCAAATCCGTCGGGATAAGGACCCTTCAGCGGGCGGCCGTTGATGAAGTGGGTCTCCGCGGTGGGCAGCGGGCTCTGGCGGCCCGGCAGGGCGGTCGCCGTGGTGGGCAGGTCGAGGGGCTTCTTGCCGAAGAACATGATAATGGCGCCTGTTCGCGATCGGGTATCCCAACATAGGAGCAGTCGGTGGCGATTGCACTCGTCGGCGTCGGCTGACGACGGCCGGATTTCGTGGCAAGCTTGGCGAAAGTCCCTAGGGAGGACGCGACATGACGCGGTTTCGTAAGATCCTGTCAGCCGGCGCGGCGTTCAGCCTAGCGCTCGGCGGCGCGGCGTTCGCCGCGGGCGGCGGCGGTGGCGGAGGCGGCGGCATGGACATGCCCTCGGCCTCGGGCCCGACCTACGATCCGGCCGTTGAATACGCCAAGGGCGTCTCGGCCCTGAACGGCCAGAACTACAAGGACGCCGAAAAGGCCTTCAAGCGGGTGGTCGAGGCCGCACCCACCAGCGCAGAGGCCTGGCGCCTGCTGGGTGTCGCCAACCTGGCGCAGAACGATTTCAAGGGCGCCAAACGGGCTTACGAAAAGGCCGTGAAGCACGGGCCCGACGACATCGCCGCACGCCAGGGCCTGGGGCTTTCGCTGGCGGGGCTGAAGGACGCCAAGGTCCAGGAGCAACTCGACTGGCTGAAGGCCAAGTCCGACGCCTGCGCCGGGACCTGTGGCGACGCCGCGGCGCTGAAGGCGGCGCTCACCGCCGTGGAGAGCGCGAAGGCCGCCGCACCCAACGCCGCCTTGCAGAGGCCCCTGCTGTTCGCCCAGGCCGGCGACCGCGCCTATCTGCAGGCGGTCGGGCTGATCAACGAGAAGCGCTACGACGAGGCCTTGGCCTCGCTGGACCGGGCCCGCGAGGCCTTCGGCCCGCACCCCGACGTGCTCACCTACCAGGGCTATGCCTGGCGCAAGAAGGGGGCCCTCGACCGGGCCGAGACCTACTACCGCCAGGCCCTGGCCATCGCGCCTCAGCATCGTGGCGCGACCGAGTACTATGGCGAGCTGAAGGTCGAACGCGGCGATGTGGACGGCGCCAAGGTCATGCTGGCCCGGCTCGACCGGTCCTGCGCCTATGGCTGCGCCGAGGCCGAGGAGCTGCGCCGTTGGATCGACGCCGGCGGCGAACCCACCCAGTAGTCGGGCTGGCCGCCGCCCTGCTTGCGGCGGGCGCCGCCCCAGCGGCGGACGTTCCGCTGGCGGCGATGCGCTGGCTGGCGCTGGGCGCCGATCCCGTAGCCCTGCTCACCCGAGAGCCGACCGAATGCCTGGCCCTGCCCACCGATCCCGCCCTGGCGCGATCGGTGGAGGTCGGCCGCGCCGCCTTTCGCACGCCGCTGCTGCTGGGCGGCCAGGCGGCGCGGGCCGGGATCAGTTGTGAGAGCTGCCACCGCGCCGGCCGCGCCAATCCCGACTTCCGCTTCCCCGGGATCTCCGGCGCGCCGGGCACCGCCGACGTCACGTCCTCGCTGTTCTCGTCGCACCGCGGCAACGGGGTGGACGATCCCAAGCCTATTCCGGATCTCTCGGGACCGCGCGCGGCGCTGAAGGTGGCGCCGGGGGATGTCGCTCCCTTCGTCCGCGGCCTGATCGTCGAGGAGTTCGACGGCCCCGAGCCCTCGCCCGCCGTACTCCAGGGCCTGGCCGACTATGTCCGCGTGCTCGGCCCGCAGGCCTGCCCCGCCGCCGCGACCCGCCCCGTCGCCGTCCAGGACCTGATGGCCGACGTCCGCCGGGCTGTCGCCGCCGCCCAAGCCGCCGAGGACGCGAAGACCGCCGTCTTCCTGGTCACCGCCGCCCGCGCGCGGCTGTTCCTGCTCGACGAGCGCTATGCCCGCCTCACTGCCGAACGCGCGGCCCTGCGCCGCGCCGATCGCGACCTGGCCGACATCGCCCAGGCCCTGCGCGAGGCCCGCCCGGACGCCCGTGCGCGACTGGCCCGGTGGCAGGCGCGGACCCCGGTCCTGGAGGCCCGCCTGCGCCGCGCCGAGCGCCGTTCGCTGTTGGATTCCAAAACCCTGGCCGCCGCGCTGTAACGCCGCTTGCCCGCGTGGCCGTCATGAGTATATTGCGCGCCTTCCGCTGGGGGCCAAGGCCACCCTCGGTGAGGTGAGGTGGCGGAGTGGTCGATCGCGCACGCTTGGAAAGCGTGTTTACGGGAAACCGTAACGAGGGTTCGAATCCCTCTCTCACCGCCACCGACATGGCAATCGCCGCTCTCGCCAGACGGGCGGCGCTAACCGTCGAAAAATGGCCGGCTATTTCCCGCCCATCTGTAAAGGCGACAGGCTCAAAGCGCGACTTTGCGTCCAAGTCGCCGAAAACTCCCGTTGCGTCTCCGAACCGAATAGCTGCACTCCGGTTTGCCAAATTCCCGGTTTATCCGGGATTAGCTGGGAATTTGTTCGCGCGGGAACACGCCGCCCGGAGCGGCCCACGCCGATAACCGGCATGTCGTCAACAGCTTGCAAGCCGCGTGGTAGCTGGCGCGTCAGTCGACGCCGCTCAGCAACTGGGAATTCGAAGCCGCTTATCAGGGAAAAGCCGGGAACGCGTTCCGATCTAAAACCCGAGCCTCTCGCGCTGATCCGCCCAGGCGAGGGGCACACCCTGCTGCATCAGCTGTTGACCGGTCAGGCCTGCCGGCTGGCGGCCCTCAAGCATCGATCGCTGGATGTCCGGCGCGAGGAACGCCAGCCCCGCCATCTTGCGCAGGTAGGACTCCGGCAAGCTGCGAGCCCTGCGCCACTGCTCAGCCGACATCGACGGCGCCGCATCACTCGCCGCTAAGGCGGCGTGCGCCTGGGCCAAAGCCTTCAGAAGCTGCCGGTCGGGCGCAGCTCGCGCGGTCGCGGCCTGGCCGTCCGGCCGCACCATCCACGTGCGTCCCCCGCGAAACACCGGCCGCACCGGGACCATAAGCTGCAAAGTGTGTGCGTTGCGTGTGTCGGATGCGAGCTGATCACCGGCCACCACACGCGACTGCAGCTGGCTCATCGCCGCCTTGCCGCCGCTCTGCAGGAGAACCGTGCGGTCGAGACTAAGGCGCAGGCCATGAGCTTCGACATCGATGCGCCTAAGGATCGGCAGCAAGTCAGGCCAGTCAGCGTCGGGATTGGCGCTCAGGCCACGCAGACGTTCCAGCACCAGGGCTTCAAATGCCCCAGCCGACAGGCGGCCGATGACCTCGGGGCCCGATTTGATCGCCCGCTGCAGCGGGACCGAGACATAATAAGCATGACGCTTGCCGCTCTTGCTGTAGGCGAAGGTCGGCCCCATCCGCTGGCCCTCGGCGTCGAAGATGCGGCCCTGCAGCGGAAGCGTGGCCGCCGCGGTCGGACGAGCCCGGCGCACGCGAGCGTTGGCTGTGAGCTGAGTTTGCACGGCTTCGAAGAGGTCGCGCTCGACGATGGCCTGATGCGCGCCAGCGTAGCGCTCCTCCCCGTGCACGATCTGACCGACATAGACGCGGCTTCGCAGCAGATGGAACAACGACCCGGTGTTGAACGCAACGCCGCCCATATGCCGGCCGCTGCGGGTGGTCCAGATCTTGGACCGCTGCCCGTCGCGGGCGAGTTCATCCCGAACCGCATTGACCGATTTTAGGCGCAGGTAGCGGCGGAAGATGTCGCGGACCTGCTCGGCTTCGGCCGAATTGACCACCAGCGCCCGCGAGGTCTGATCCTTGGGGATGTCGTAGCCTAAGGGCGGCACGCCGCCCATCCACATGCCCTTCCTCTTGGAAGCGGCGATCTTGTCGCGGATCCGCTCGCCGGTGACCTCTCGCTCGAACTGAGCGAACGATAGCAGCACGTTGAGGGTGAGACGCCCCATGCTGGTGGTGGTGTTGAAGGCCTGGGTGACCGAAACGAACGACACACCCTTGCGATCGAAGACGTCGATGATCCGGGCGAAGTCGGTCAGCGAGCGGGTGAGCCGATCGACTTTGTAGACGACCACGCAATCGATCAGGCCGCGCTCTATGTCGGCCAACAGCCGCTGCAGCGCCGGACGCTCCATGGTGCCGCCGGAGATACCGCCGTCATCGTATGCCGCCGGCCTGCACGTCCAGCCTTCGCCCGCTTGCGACTTGATGTAGGCCTCGCAGGCTTCTCGCTGGGCATGCAGACTGTTGAAGGCCTGCTCCAGCCCCTCTTCGCTGCTCTTGCGGGTGTAGACGGCGCATCGTACCCCCGGCGTTGTGGCGAGCCTCGCCATCAGGCGGCCTCCCCAGCGTTGCGCAGGCCGAAGAACCTAGGCCCATTCCAGCGCGTGCCGGTGATGGCGCGCGCCACGGCCGAGAGGCTCTTGTACGTCCGCCCTTGGTGCACGTAGCCACGCGGGACGAACGTACGCCGCCGGTGGACAACCCGCGAATACTGACGACCTCGTACCGAAGGTTCAAGAATCGTGACAACTCTTACACTTTGGCGAGCAGTATTGCTGCGCGCTATTCCACAGCGAGAGCCGTGAAGGTGGCGCATGAGCGAGAGACGGAGGTTTCGATGCAACAATTGCGGGCGGCAATTTGAGGCGGAAGCGCTGTCACGCGAGGAGGCTCAACGTCTCCGAGAAAATCGGCAAGCCACGTCACCCGTCCACTGCCCCGACTGCCATCGCACTGACATTCGCGAGGGATGGGAATAGCAGCAACTCCTGCCCTACTTGCCGGGCCTTCGCGGGGCCTTGGCTCGGGTCTTGGATCGTGGCCTCGCGGTCAGCGCCTTCTTTGGCGCCGGCTTTTTCGCAACCCGCGGCTTCACACGAACAGGCGCCGGCTTCTTCGGCTTGGCGGGTGCTGCACTGGCCTTTACCCGCGGCCTTGCGACGTGCTTTGCGGAAGCCGCGCCGACAGCTGGCGCGGCGTTCTTGACGCCCGCCCTCGCGTTGCGGACTGCCTGAACAACGTCGCGGAGGCCCTCCACGATGTTTTCGTAGGCATCCCCGCGGGGTACCCATTGGGCGACCGGCTTGGCGTCTCTTGGAAGCAGCTTGTAGTGAGCCATCCGAGTGTGCCGCCATTGGCACTGCTTGATCAGCGCAACGACCACATGGACCTTTCCACGCTTAGCCTTGCGAAGCGCTTGGCCGTACTCCCTCTCGAAGCAGTAGGTTGAGTGGAGATAGTCGGGACTCGCCAACGCGACAAAAACGTCCGCCGTTCGTAGGGCGCGCCGAATGTCGGGATCGATTTCGGCGCCGGCGATCATGTCGCCATCAAACCAAAATCGAACGCCTTCCCTCTTGAGCTGAGCGCAATGAATGTCGAATTGCTCCCGCGCCTTGGCGTCCTTGTGACAATAGGAAACGAATACAAGGACTTCGTCAGTGGCAATGGTTTTTGGCACGTTTGCCTCGCCGATCATCCTTACTGTCAGCTGGGTCGCCCTTGGGCGCCCGGACGCAGGTCGTCAAAAATCGACGAGTGTGAGATCCTCGAAGGAGCACGTTGAGTCGCGATGTCAGTCAACCTTAAGCGACATTGACGCGGAGTAGGTCACGGGCGTTGGAATTGCGCCGCGTGTAAGAGCGGGAGGGGTCGAAGACATGCTCCGACCCCGACCAGTCAGCACGCTATGGCGATATCGCCATCGTTGCAGAAGATGACCGCCTGATCGCCGGAGATCACCATATGAAAGCCGCGACGCTGAACCTCGGCCTTCAACGCGAACACCGAGGCGAAGCGCTCGACCCACGCGAGGCTGCGGCGGACGATGCCGCCATTGCGGGCTTGTTGAGAATTGAAGATATCTTCTATAAAACTGTTAGACATTGATTGTTATTCCTGTTCATGTTTACATAATTACCTCGACGGTTGACGCGAGCGTTTCACGTGAAGTTAGGTCGGAGACAATCTCCAACCTCAATCTATACTATCACTTTACTTCACCACAGTCAAGCTTTTTCGCGTAAAGGCTGCCGCTGAGTCGCTGGCGATGCTGGCCCGGCCCGAAACACCCGGGGCGACGCGAGGCCATCCCTTGGCGACGGCGAGACGAGGAAGACGATGGCGTTCAGCACGCAGGCGGGGTTCATCAATCCCAACGACCAAAGGGTTCTCGGCCCCACCGGCCTCCCCGGCACCGACCACGGCCAACAGATCTATGTGCTGCAATGCCAGCGCTGCGCCCAGGTGTACGGGGCGAACGGCAGCGACATCGCCATCCGCCGCTGCCCGTCCTGTGACGGCGGCAGACCCGGTTTCGAGATCACCGCTGCGAGCGTGATCGCCGCCCCCAGGGCCGCCGAAACCAAGCGATCGCGGAATCCCAACTGGACCCGCGACGAGTTGATCCTCGCCCTCGACCTCTACTTCGACAACCCGATGGCCGACGAGCACAGCGCCGTGGTCGGCGAGCTGTCGGTGTTGCTCAATCGGCTTTGGCCGGCGACGGAGCTGGATCGCAAGACCCTGCGCAACCCGGCCGGCGTTTCGATGAAACTCGGCAACTTCCAAGGCCTCGACCCGGAATACCTGGCGAGTGGCCGCAAGGGTCTGCCGCACGGCGGCCGGCTCGAGAAGCAGATTTGGACGGAGTTCGAAGCCGATCGACCGCACTTAAAGGCTGTCGCCGGCGCCATTCGGCGGGTGCTGGAGCGAGCGCCCGAGATCGCCGCCCTGGCCGACTCAAGCGCCGACGCCGAAGCCGCCGAGGGCGCCGTGCTGACGCGGCTGCACCACTATCGGGAACGCGACCGCGATCTGCCGAACAAGCGCAAGGCGCAAGCGCTCGCGCAGCACGGCCGGCTGACCTGCGAGGCCTGCGATTTTGATTTCGCCGCCGCCTATGGCGAACGGGGCGTGGGCTTTATCGAGGTGCATCACACTAAGCCCTTGGAGACGCTGCAGCCCGGCGCGCGCACCAAGCTGAGCGAGCTCGCCGTGCTCTGCGCCAACTGCCATCGCATGGTTCACGCCAAGCGGCCGTGGCTGACGATGGAGGAGCTCAAGGCGCTGGTGGCGGCCCGGACCGCGGCGCCCGAACCTAGCTCTGATTTCGCATAACGCTAGATGGCTGATGCGGTGATGTCAGGTTAGCGCCACAATTGCATTTCGGCTCCGACGCCGACGCGCAGAATTTTCAGCACCCACACAGCGACCCCGGCAGGCCGCGAGTGGCCTAATAATCGTTTGCGTGGCCAATTGTGCGGCTAACCTGACAGCACCGCGGCCGGCTTCGCCTTCCACGGTTTCTGCCAGTCCCGGCGCACTCCCACGTGCGTGTGCCGGGATTGCACAGCAACTGAGCTGGCCGGCGACCCCGACGGCTCAATACCAGCCAATTGGCCTTTCACGTGCCGCAGATCGTCTCGACCGGAGCGCGTCAGCGCACTCTTCGCTGCCTCGTGTTCAGGGCGACCGGCGCAAGGCGGTGTTGGGATTGGCGCGCTGATACGTTGCCGCTCTAGAAGTTGACGCGGCGGGTCAACGCGCCGTCGACCACCAGATTGACGCCCGTGGTGAAGGCCGAACGGGGACTCGCCAGAAAGACCGTCGCCGCTGCGATCTCCTCCGCGGTCGCCATGCGGCCGGTCGGATTGCGCTTCAGGGTCTGCTCGAACAGCGCCGGATGGTCCGATCTGACCTGGGCCCACACACCCCCTTCGAAGAACACCGTACCGGGCGACACGACGTTGCATCTCACCCCCTTGGCGGCGCCTTCCCGGGCGATCCCCTTGGCGAAATGCACGAGCGCCGCCTTCAGAGCGCCGTAGGCGCTCGGCGCCTCGGTCTCCGCCGCCGCTGTGGATCCGATCAGGAGGAATGCCGCGTCGCCGCAGGCCCCGGCGGCGGTTTCCAGATGCGGCCGCGCCGCCTCGAAGGTGCGCACCGCGCCAAGCGTATCGACCTCGAAGAGGCTCCGCCACGCGGCCTCGCCATTGCCCTGGACCATGGCGCTCGCGTTGCAGACGACGACATCGACGCCGCCCAGCGCCGCGGCGGCGGCCTCGACGAAGGCCTTCAAGGCGGCCCCATCGGCGATATCCACCGCCCGACCCCACGCCCGGACGCCCTTGGCCAGCAGCGCGGTGACCGCCTCGGCCACCTGTTCCGGGTTCCGCGCGCAGATCGCCACGTCGGCGCCCTCATCCGCGAAGGCCTCCGCGATGGCGCGACCGATGCCGCGGGAGGCGCCGGTAACGATCACCGCCTTGCCCTTCAACTGCAGATCCACTGGCCGACTCCTTCCGTGCGAGTTCTGGCAGCTCCGGTCACCCTCGACTGCAGATATGCCTCCGGACAGGGGGCGAACGATTGCGCGTTGGTGAGGCGGCCGTGGAGGCCGACGGGATGGTCGCTCATAGGACGATCAAGGCCCCGGGACGCATTGCGCTAGGTCAGCCATTCGACGCCCACCAACACCAGGCCGGCGATCCACACGGTTTCCAGAACGATGGCGGCGACAGGACGCCAGCCAGCCTGGAGGACCGCCTTGAAGGACGTCTTAATCCCCAGCGCGGAGATCGCCACCACCAGGCACCAGCGCGACGCCTCGCCGGCGAGATCGCTCGCTGCCTTCGGCAGGACGCCAAGACTGTTGAGCGCCACCAGCAGCGCGAACCCAATGAGGAACCCCGGCAAGGGCGCCGCGGTCGGGCCACCGACGCGACGACGCGCCATGACGGCGGCGATCGCAAAGACGACCGGGAGCAGCAGCGCCACGCGCAGAAGCTTCACATAGGTCGCCGTGTCGCCCGTGACCTGGGAGACCATATATCCGGCGCCCACGACCTGGGCGACGTCATGGATGGTGCCGCCGAGGAAGAGCCCGGCGCGAACCTCGCCGAGCCCCAGTGCGCTGACCAGGACCGGGTAGACGATCATGGCCACCGTCGACAGCGTGGTCACCACGACGACCACGAGGATGACGTCGCGCTCGCTCTCCTTGGTTTTTGGCAGAATCGAAGCAATGGCGAGCGCCGCCGACGCCCCGCAGATGCCGACCGACCCCCCGGACAGAAGACCGAAGGACGGGCCCAGGCGAAGGAGCCTGCCCAGCACGAGACCCAGGCCCAGCGTCGTCGTCACACCAACCACCACCATCACGATGGGGGTCCAGCCGAGGCTCATGATCTGTTCGATGGTGATCCGCGCGCCGAGCAGGGCCACCCCCGTGCGGAGCACCGTCCTGGAGGCAAACTCCACGCCTCGGATGCAGCGGCCCTCCTCGTGCAGGAAGTGGAACGCCATCCCGAAGGTCAGGGCGAACAGCATCACCGGCGCGCCGTAGTGCTGCGACAGCCAAACCGCGGCGATGGCGATGACGCTCGCGACGAGGAGGCCCGGGTAAGCCGCCAGGAACAGGGCGACGACCCGGTTCCCCGGAGGTCGGGTGGGAGGCAGTCCCTCCATACTGTCCCAAGTCGTGGCCAGATGCGCGGCCTCGGCATCGGTCTTGAGCCAGCTTGGGTCCATGCGGTCAGTCCTGGATCTCGATCTGGGGCGACTCATAGGCTGCAATTGGCGGCGCAACGCCGTCGAAGCGGCGCACATCCGCCAGGCAGGTCTGCGCGGAGCATCCCTGCGCGAATGAGGATGTGCCGCGATCCAAGGTCAGGCTGTTCGGGTTGGCGTTGCGGTCCAAGCCGTCGGGCGCCGGGTCGTACCATCCGCCCGTGGCGAGGCGGATGACCCCCGTCATGATGTCATCGCTGACGATCGCGCCGGCCAGGCAGCGCCCGCGATCGTTGAACACTTCCACCAGGTCGCCGTCGGCGATCCCACGCGCCGCCGCGTCCGCCGGATTGAGGTAGATCGGCTCCCGCCCCGCCACCTTGCCGGCGCGGCTGTAGGGGCTGTGATCGAGTTGGCTGTGGAGCCGCCGCCTAGGCTGGTCCGACAGCAGGTGCAGGGGGTAGGCCTTTGCCTTCTCGTGCCCGAGCCACTCGAAAGGCTCTAGCCAGACCGGGTGACCCGGACAATCCGGCAGGCCGAAGCCGGCGATCGTTTCGGAATAAATCTCGATCTTGCCTGAGGGAGTCCGCAAGCGGTTGCCATCGGGGTCGGTGCGGAACGCCTCGTGCATGACGATGGGTCGGTCGTGACCGGCGAGGTCTACAACCCCTTGCGCCCAGAAGGCGTCGAAGTCGGGCAGGTCGATCCCGACCGCCCGAGCCCGCGGAAGGTTCTCAGCGTAGATGCGCCGCAGCCAGCCTGGCGCGTCCAGGCCCTCCGTGAAGCTGTCCGCTACGCCAAGCCTCGCAGCCAGGTCGGCGAATATCCGATAGTCGTCGCGCGCCTCCCCGAAGGGCTCGACCGCCTTGCGCATAGCCAGGATGTAGCCCTCGCGGCCCGCGAAGCCGATATCGTCGCGTTCCAACGAGGTTGTCGCCGGCAGAACGATGTCGGCGAAGCGCGCCGTCGGCGTCCAGTACTGCTCGTGGACCACAATCGTCTCGGGCCGCGACCAGGCGTCGGTCAGCCGGTTCAGATCCTGGTGGTGGTGGAATGGATTGCCGCCAGCCCAGTACACGAGCCGGATCTCGGGGTAGCGATACACCCCGCCCTGGTAGGTGAAACTCTCGCCTGGCTTCAGCAGCATGTCCGCGATCCGCGCGACAGGGATGAAGTCGGGGATGGGGTTCTGACCTTGCGGGAACACCGGGCCGGGCATGTGGACATGTGAGCTGCCCATGGTGTTGGCGGCGCCGTAGCCCAGCCCGTAGCCGCCGCCAGGCAGGCCCACCTGGCCCACCATGCTGGACAGGGCGACCAGCATCCAGAACGGCTGTTCGCCGTGTGCCGCGCGCTGCAGGGCCCAGGCGGCGTTGATCATCGTCCGCGCGGACAGCATCTCCCGCGCCAGGCACCCGATGCGGTCGGCCGGAACGCCGGTGATCTCCGCGGCCCACTCGGGGGTCTTCGGGACGCCATCGGTATCGCCGAGCAGATACGGCAGGAAGCGATCGAAGCCCGCGGTGCAGCGGTCGATGAAACCGCGATCGAACCGGTTGTCCTGCTGGATCGCGTAAGCGAGCCCGAGCATCAGGGCCGTGTCGGTGTTCGGGCGGATGGGAATCCATTCCACCTCGCCACCGGTGACCAGGTTGTCCCGCACGGGGCTGATGTTAACGAAGCGAACGCCCGCCCTGGCCATGCGCTGAAGGCCCTCCGCCAGCCGATGCCGTCCGGGGCCGCCAGGCGACACCTGGCCGTTCTTCACCGGAACGCCGCCGAAGCCCACGAAGAGCTCGGTATGCTCGGCCAGGACGCTCCAGGAGGTATGCGAGGCGTTGGACTCGTCCATCGAGGCGGCGATGTACGGCATCAGGGCCCGCCCGGCGCCGAGGCTATAGGTGTCCACGTGCCGGACGTACCCGCCCCACTGGTTGAGGAAGCGATGCACCTGGCTCTGCGCATGGTGAAACCGCCCGGCGCTGGACCACCCATAGGAACCGCCAAAGACCGCGGTGTTCCCGAACGCCGCCCGCACACGCCGCAGTTCCGCCGCGACAAGATCCAGAGCGACGTCCCAGTCGACTTCGACGAAGGCTTCGCAACCGCGGGTCCGCGGCGCGGCGCCTGGGCCCTGCTCAAGCCAGCTGCGCCGCACGGCCGGACGGGTGACCCGCAGGCGCTGGACCTCGGGCTCGAGTTGATCCAGGCCGATCGGCGACGGGTCGGGGTCGAGGCTCCAGGGATGCAGGGTCGGTCGCTGGCCGCGAGCCCCCGCCTCAACTTCGTAGAGGCCCCAGTGCGCGGCCGAATAGGTGCGCGCGCTCATTGCGGCGCGGGCGGCGCTGTTGTCGGCTCGGCCACGGTGCGCACCATGTCGCCCCGGTGGTTGTCGACCACACGCATCGCGTTGTCGAAGACCAGGGTCGCGCGACGCTGGCCATCGTAGGCGGGCCACGCCGGGATGAGTGCGTTGTTGGGATCTCCGGTCTTGGCGAAAGCCACGAGCGAGGCGACCATGCGGTCGACCATCAGGCGGCCCTCCGCATGGCCGGAGCCGCAGGCCGGGCTGCGATAGAGGCCGAAGGACGCGTCGAGGTCTTCCGCGTGGAAGGCGCCGTAGCGACGGTCATAGGCGTCGCTGACCCAGTCCCACTCGTAGAGGTAGACCGGCGCCGCGCCGAGCGCCGCCTTGCGGTGAGCCTGCAGCAGGGTGACGCCGCGCGTCAGGTCGGTGTAGGCCTTGCCCTGGATCAGGAACGCCGGCTCATCGGGACTCTCCTGGCGATAGGCGGCGAGGATGGCCTCCGCGCGATCCCCCCAGGTCTGGCGGAACACCGCCACGACCCCGGCGTCGTCCACATCGAAGTTCTCGAAGAAGTTCGATCGGTCGTGCAGCGTGGTGCCCACGATCATCGGGATGGCGCCCGACACGGCCGGAGCCGAAGACGCGAACGGCGCCTCGGGCAGCACCTGCCCGTCGACGACGGGCCGGAAATCGCCCACCGCTGCCTGCGCCTCGAGGATCTCCTGCCAGCTCCGCTTCCGGATATCGACGGCACGGTCGTTGCCGAGCCCCAGGCGCAGCAGCAGCCGCTCGGCCTGGCCGGCGCCTTCGTCCCGGGTCCAGGCGCCGACCGGCGGCGGCGACTGGGCGACGGCGCGGTGGAACAGCTTCACCGCCGCAGGAGCCCCCATCAATGTGCTGACCTTGGATCCTCCGCCGGACTGGCCGAAGATCGTGACCCGGTCCGGGTCGCCGCCAAACCGGCCGATGTTGTCGCGCACCCATTCGAGGGCGGCGACCATATCGAGGACGCCGCAAACACCGCCGCTGGCGAACTCGGGCCCACCGACCTCCGCCAACGCAAGGTATCCCAGGGCGCCCAGGCGGTGGTTTACGGTCACGACCACGACATTCCCGGCCCGGGCAAGCTGCGCCCCGTCGTACATCGGCGCGTTGCCGGAACCGGTCGTCCAGCCGCCGCCATGGAACGCGACCAGCACCGCCCGGCCGGCTCCGTCGCTCACGCCCGGCGTCCAGATGTTGAGGTTCAGGCAGTCTTCGCCCATCCCGCCGGGACCGACATGGGCGTCCCAGTTGATCAGCATGGAGTACTCGTAGGCCAGGTCCATCGGGACCTGCGGGGAGACCTGGCCGTAGCCGAAGCAGTCACGAACCCCGCTCCAGGCCGCCCGCTTCTGCGGCGGCATGTAACGGTTGGATCCTGCCGTGGAGGCGCCGTACGGAACGCCCTTGAACTGCTTGATGTCGCCGTTGGCGATGCCCTGGACGCGCCCGGCGGTGGTCTCCACGGTCCAGAAAAGCTGGCCGCCCGCCCGCCCCATTCTTGCGGCGGCACCCGCCGCTTCAGGCAACCGGAACGGGTCCTTGGGCGACCGCTCGGATTCATCCGCCATGCTCGACTCCCGATGGCCGCGGGTCGCAGCCGGCCCGCTTCAGAAGTTCGCCCGCAGCTCGACCCCGACTTGTCGCGGCGCGCCCCAGGTCGTGAAGCGAGACCCATTGGCCTGGGATCCCTGCAGCGTGGTGATATATTCCTTGTCGGTCACGTTGCTGCCGTAGACGCGCACCCGGTACTTGTCGTCCGGACTGTCCCAGATCATCGCCAGATTGAGGATCGTGTAACCGGACTGTTCGTTCAACGGCCCGCCGAACTCGCGGAAGTGAATCCTGGTCCGTTGCGCCATGTCCGCCCGGAACGTCAGACGTCCGAACGCAAGGTCACCGGTGCGATAGGAAACGCCCGCGTTCACGGACTCCGTCGGGGCGTCGTTCAGGCGGTTGCCTGATAGATCCTGCAGGCCGAGCGCCGGCGCCAACGGGTCGACGTTGAGGAAGTCGGTATACTCGGCGTCGAGCAGCGACAGGCTGGCGTTGAACGTCCAATGGGAATTGGGTTGCCAGAGCCCTTCCACCTCGAGGCCCTTCACGCGAGCCGCCGCGGCGTTGGTGATCTGCTGCGCGAGACCGACCTGCTGGGCCAGCTGCAGATCGGTGTAGTCGTAGTAGAAAGCCGATGCGTTCAAGGTCACCGTATTGTCGAAGAACCGGTTCTTGATGCCGACCTCGTAGGCGGTGATCTTCTCGGGATTGTATCCGAGATTGCATTGATTGCGGTTGAAGCCGCCGACCTTGAACCCCTTCGAATATGTCGCATAGACGTTGCTGTTCGTGGCCAGGTCGTACTGGGCCCCGACCCGCGGCGTGGTCGAGTTGAATTCGATCGTTCGGGTGCGGTTCGCGCAGGTGATCAATTGCGGCGCGCCCACTCCAAACACCAGGAAGTTGTTCTGGGTGATCGTCATCTTGTCCTTGGAAACCCGGATGCCGCCGATCAGCCGCAGCCGATCGCTGACGTTCCAGGTGGCGTCCGCGAAGGCCGCGATGGCGGAGTTTTCCAGCGGCCGGACCTCGAACTGCTGCTGGCTGTTCGGCGGCAGCGGCGGCAGTCCCAGCGGGAAGTCGAAGTGGATGTACACCTCCTGCTCGAAGTCCATGTAGAAGGCGCCGACCACCGCATCCACCGGCCCCAGGCTGCCGCCGACGTTGAACTCCTGGGTGAACGCCGTCGTGAGGTAGTTTCGATACGGGAGGAACAGGGCCTTGCTGGTTCCATCGTCGTCGCCGAAGTGGTCGTAGCTGTGCCTTTGCCAACCCGTGATCGACTTTAGATTGAAGTCGCCGATATCCCAGCTGAGCGTCGCGGCCCCGAATGTGAAGTTGATGTCGGTGTTGGTGGGCGTATTGACCGCCGTCCGCCGAGGCTCCTGCGGGGCCAAGCCCCCGGCGAACGACGGCGGCGTGGGGATTCCGCGCAGGGTGAAGGAATCCCATGGCCCCGACGATTCCAGGACTGCCGCTGTCAGACTCAGCGTGAGGTTTTCCGTGAGATCCGCATCGACGCGAAGGCGACCGGAAGCGACCTGCCCCTTGATGACGTCCTGACCGTTCGGGAGGACGTTCTTCACGAACCCCTTGTCCCGGTCCATGTAGTCGAACACGGCCCGGGCGCGGACCCGCTCGTTGACCGGCACGTTGACTACCGCCTGCAAACGGCTCTCGTCATAGGTCGCATAGCCGGCCTGGACGTAACCCTCGAACTCATCGGTCGGGGCCTTGGTGATGAAATTGACCACGCCCGCATTGGCGTTACGGCCATAGAGCGTGCCCTGCGGCCCGCGAAGCACCTCGACCCGCTCGAGGTCGATCTGGGCGAGGTCGCCCATGGCGGCGATGGGCTGGTAGACGCCGTCGACGTGAATGGCGACGCCGGGGGGGCCTGCGGCCACGACCAGGTTCAGCCCGATGCCCCGGATGCTGATGTTGGTGTTTCCTACCAGCTTGCCGACCTGCATGCTCGGGACCATGAACCGCAGGTCGGACACCTGGTTTACGCCCCGTTCCTGAAGCGTCTGCGCGTTGAGAGCCGTGATCGAGGCGGGCACCGACTGCACGCTCTCCGAGCGCTTCTGCGCAGTGACGATGACTTCACTGATGTCTACCGGCGCGGACGACCCCGCTTCGGCGAAGGCTGGGACAGCGGCCAGCGGCGCTGTCAACGCGACCGTGGCAAGCAGCAGGCGGCGAATTGTGGTGCCCATTTCTCGTTTCCCCGTAGTATCATTATTTGATACGCGTTGTTGTATCTTGATACGACTACATTCCTCCCGTGGGGTCAAGCGCGCCCAGGTTGCGCCGTGTATTTGGGTACGGTTCGCGCGACTTACGGGGGTTCCGCACTAGGGCGCGACCGTTTCAGCCTGGAGCATCCGCACGGGGAAAAAAGGCCGACTTAAGCCCACCGCGCCTCCCGACCAGCCGCATCTTCAATCATGATCCGGTGACCTCGGCTCCCTAGGCTGAGAGCCGTTGAGCTCCAGACGCGCCGCCCGCTCGCGGAACGCCGCCTGGTCGCGCTCAGCTTCCATGACGTCAGCTCGCTCGCGCAGGGCCCGGGCCGTGGCCAGCAAAGACTCCTTGTCTGTACTCAGCGAGATCCAATGCGCAGCCTGGTCCGTCAGATCAGCCAGGCACCTGTAATATTCAGGACTCCGCATTACTGCGTCTCCTATACTAACTATATTGTTGGAGATGCTTGGCTCTTTTCCCGCAGTAGGTACTGCGGCATCGGAAATCCCGATTCATCCAGGACCGGTCACGATCTAGCGGGGCGTTCAAGGCCGAGCATCGGCTCACCCACGATCTGCGTGCGATGCATCAGCCGCCGTTGGCGATTGTCGAAGGCGTCGCGGCGGTGCAGGACGCAACGGTTGTCCCACATCACCAGGTCACCCACGCGCCAGTGCTGCTTCCAGACGAACCTATCCTGCGTGGCGTGCGCCCAGAGCCGATCGAGCAGCGCCTCGCTGTCCGAGAGAGTCAGGCCGACGACATAGGCCCCAGCCCGTCTCCCCAGGAAAAGGCAGGGCCTGCCGGTGACGGGATGCACGCTCACCAAGGGGTGGCGCGCGCCTGGCGTGGCGCGAGGGTCGTCTACCGGCGCATATCCGCTCCGCAGCCGACCCGACGAGTCCCGACTGGCGTCGTGCACGCAGCTCAGCGTCGATATCTGCGCCTTGACCTCGGTGGGCAGGTCCTCGAAGGCGGCGTACATGTTGGCGAACCAGGTCGAGCCGCCCTCAGGGGGACACTCGATCGCGTAGAGCAGGCTCGCCCGAGGCGGCGCGGGATTGTAGGTCATGTCGGCGTGCCAGGCCGCCTCGCCATAGCCCAGCGAGCCTAGCTTCCGCCCTTCGACGACGATGTTCGAGATCGAGATCACCCAGCGGGCATAAGGCAGCTCGCCGGGGCTTGGCCGATACTGCGGGTGCACGTCGAGTTCGCCGAACATCTGGCTGAACCGCACCAGATCGGCATCGCTGAGGCGCTGAGCGGAGAGCCGCAGCACCAGATGCTCTGTCCACGCCTGGCCGATAGCGTCGACCGCCTCGGGGTCGAGTGGCAAGGACAGGTCGACCCCGTGGACGTCCGCCGCGAGGGCGGCGCCTGTAGGCTGAATCCAGACCTCGGAAGCTGGCGACCCGCCGTCCATCGTGGCTGTAGGTTTCATGGCCTAGCTCCCAGGGAGGTTCGTGCGGGCCTTGGCCGGCCTGCCGAAGGCCTCGCGATGGATCGCCTTCGCTGAGCAGACCGGAAGCGCCCGCCCATTGTGGAGATTGAGCCAAAGCCTGAGCAGCAGGCGCTTTCGGCTCGGTTCGGGGAAGTCGACGAACTGAGTCCGCTTGTGCAGCACCATGTAGTTGTCGACCAGCAGGAGGTCCCCCGGCCGCATGGCGAACCGAAGCGACAGGCCCGGACTCTCGGCGATCCGCTCCACCGTCTCGAGGGCTTCCAGCTCTTCGGCAGGGATCGGCTCGCCCGTCACCTCGGGCAGGGAACGGATGGATTGCGGGTTGATGCCGCCCGTCAGGCGACCATCGGCGTGGATGTAGGCCGCGTCCCGGACCGGGCCGACCCGGCCTTTCTCCTCGCCGCCGGGGGCCGTCTCGGTGAGGCGAACGTAGTAGTTGAAGCCGCGATAGAGCGTCTCCAGGACATGGGGGGCTTCATCCAGGAGGCGGTTGTAGATCGTCATCGTGCTGACGATCTCGCTCTCCCCGCCCTCTGCGGCTGCCCGCACGCACAACAGGGACACCACGTCGGCGACGTCGGAGTGAAACCGCATCTCCGCGTTGCTCGTGTATCCCCGGGCGTGCGGGTCCTCACCGTAGCGCCCGCCCCGGTCGGTCACCTCGGCGATCAGGTCGCCCTTGGCGTTCTGCGCGACCATCTCGCCGAAATGCGCGCCGATGACCCAGTACCAGCGGCGGAGCTCGGCCTCGGATCCGCGCGTGTCCAGGCCCCTCATCAGGATGAAGCCGCGCCCGTTCTCGAGCTCGTCGGCCATACGCGCGATTCGTGCGCCAAAGGTCGGCAGGGGAAGCTCGCCGGGGCCATAGCAGGGCCACTGCGCCGGGTCCGACGGCAGCCTGTCCGCAGCCCGTCGCAGTTCATCGAACTCCGCCGCATCGACGGTGTCGATCCAACCGCTGGTCTGCTGGAGTTCGGCGCCGTCCCAGGCCATGCGCGGATCGACGGGTGTCGTCTTGATGTCGGACATGGGTCCAATCCCGGACGTCAGCAGGCTTGCTCCCGCTGGGGCAAGTCAAGTTCTATATGTTGAACTTCTATCGCACATGTTGATACGATGGGCAGGACACGTCAAGCCCGCCGGTTGGCGGGTCGCACGCCGGGGTCGCCGAAATCAGCGAAGGGCCGCAGAAATCCGCTGGGCTGCGGTCTTGACGAGTTCCGCGAGTTCCGCGCAGCGCCCGTCCTTGTCGATGCGGAACTGCGGGCCGGAGATGCCGACCGCCGCGGCGGGCGTCCCGTTCGGGTACCGGATCACGGAGCCCAGCCCCCAGACGCCCTCGCGGATCTCGCCGCGATTAATCGCGTAGTCGAGCTCGCGAGCGCGGGCGAGTTCGGCCTTCAGGCGCTCCGGGTCGGTGATCGTGTTGTCGGTGTACTTAGTGAGGTTCACGAGAACCCGGTCCAGCTCCGGCCTGGGAAGCTGCGACAGCAGCGCCTTGCCGGTGGCGCCGGCCGCCGCCGGCGCGCGCCCGCCGAGCCGGCTGTAGGCTGCTACCGGCTCAAGGCTGTCGATCTTGTCGATGAACACCACCTCGGTTCCGTCCCGAACCGCCAGGTGGACCGTTTCGCGGCACTGAGCGGACAGCCAGTGCAGCGTTTCGTTGGCGCGGCCTCGCAGGTCGAACCGCTCGACCACGAGCGCGCCGAGCTCCCAGAGCAGCAGGCTGGGCGTGAAATCCTTGGTGCTGGGGTCCTGTCGGATGTACCCCGCGCTCTCGAGGGTCTTCAGCGCGCGATAGGCATTGCTCTTCGTAAGATCGAGTTCCGCAGCGACCTCGATGATCCGGACGTTTCGGTTGGCGCGGACCACATAGTCCAGCACCTGCAACCCTTTCAGCAGCGTCTTGTCCATGGATCCCCGCGAGCCCTCCGGGCGAAGCCTCTATCGCTGCCCCGCAGCGTCTTTAGCGCCCGCCTCGCCGCTTCGTCACGGAGAACCGCGACCGCCGCTTGACCTGCAAGCGTTCCGGTCCGACACTGGTATCACAGTATAACTCACAGTATCATTATACGCAACTGGCGAGGATCGCAGATGGTCGAAGCTGAGCCCACCGAGTTGACGGGCCGCAGACGGCTCAAGGTGTTCCTGGCCGGACTCGCCGCGCAGGTGGCGCAAGCCGGCGACGATGAGGCTGCGGTCCTCCGGGGCGCAGCGCCTTGTCTGCAGGCGCTCGTGTCGCACGACGACTGGCTGGATGACGAGTTCGGCGAGCCGGACCCGGAGCACGGGCGCCAGTACCTCCTTTACTGCGATCCCCTGCGTCGCTTCTCGGTCGTGAGCGTCGTCTGGGGTCCGGGTCATGACACCCCGATCCATGACCACACCACCTGGGGTCTCGTCGGGGTGCTTCGCGGCGCCGAACTCGAGGAAACGTTCGCGCTGGAAGAGGGTCGGCCCGTGAAGCGCGGGGAGTCGCGCCTGGAGCCAGGCGATGTGGTGACGCTGTCGC
Source organism: Phenylobacterium sp. (assembly GCF_030697925.1). Taxonomy (GTDB): domain Bacteria; phylum Pseudomonadota; class Alphaproteobacteria; order Caulobacterales; family Caulobacteraceae; genus Phenylobacterium. Next base: position 34,827 of record NZ_JAUYOJ010000126.1, read on the forward strand.
CCAGGCACGGTGACATCCATCGGGTCCGCAACGCCTTCGACGACCGGGTGTCCATCAGCATCCACGTCTACGGCGGCGATATCGGAGCCATTCAGCGCCACATGTACTCCGAGGACGGGGAGGTGCGGACCTTCGCCACCGGGTACGCAAATCGCTTCCTGCCGAATGTCTGGGGCGCAGCTGCGGCATGAACCGGACGTTTCATTATTTGATACATCATGTCGCATCTTGATACTTCCCGCTGATCTGCCTACAAGCGGCGCGGGCATGACGGAAGCTGGCACAGAACGGCCGAGCGTCTGCCGCGCCATCCGACGGCGCCATCGCGAACCGAACAGCAGGCCTGAATGAACGACGCGTCCGAACCTTCGCATCACCAGTCATCCCGCGGCCCGGCGTCGTCGGAGTACGCTACCATCTCCGCACGCGAGGTACGGCGGCTCATGGTCACCCGCCACGAGGTCGCCTTGCTCGACGTCCGCGAGGAAGGCGCCTACGCCCAGGCGCATCCGCTGCTCGCCGCGTCGCTTCCGGTGAGCCAGCTGGAGCTGCAGATTCTGGATCGCGTGCCGCGCTGCTCCACAACGATCGTCGTCTATGACGACGACGGGCGGCTCTCCCTGCGGGCGCAGGAAATCCTTCGCCGCCTGGGCTACTCGGACGTGCGCACCCTCTGCGGCGGGCTCGAAGGCTGGCGCCAGACGGGGTACCAGCTGTTCCAGGACGTCAACAGCGCGAGCAAGGCGTTCGGCGAGCTGGTGGAGGCCCGCCGGGACACGCCCTCCATCCCGCCCCAAGAGCTACGCCGCCTGCTGGACTCCGGCGACAACGTCGTCGTGCTCGACAGCCGTCGGTTCGACGAGTTCCAGACCATGACCATCCCGAGCGCGGTCAGCACGCCGGGCGCCGAGCTGGTCCTGCGCGCCACCAGCCTTGCGCCCGACCCGGCCACACGGATCATCGTCAACTGCGCCGGCCGCACCCGCAGCATTATCGGCGCGCAGTCGCTGCTCAACGCCGGTCTCCACGGCCGCGTCGCGGCGCTTCGCGACGGCGCCATCGGCTGGAGCCTCGCGGGCCTGGATCTGGAGCACGGCGCCGCGCGCCGCTCCGATTCGACTCCCCTGCAAGAGACGGACGCCATGCGCAGACGCGCGCGCGAGGTCGCCTATCGCGCCGGCGTCCGCCACATCGACGTCGAGACTCTCGATTTCCTCCGCGGCGACCCCATACGCACCACCTATTGCTTTGATGTGCGGCAGCCCGCTGAGTTCGAGACGCGACATGCCTCGGGTTTCCGGAATGCGCCGGGGGGACAGCTGGTCCAGGAAACCGACGTCAGCGCGCCCGTGCGCGGCGCCCGGATCGTGCTGCACGACCCCCTGGGGGCACGGGCCGACATGACGGCCTCCTGGCTCGCCCAGATGGGGTGGGACACCTATGTCCTCGACGACCTGGCTCCGTGCGAGGCGACGGGACCGGACCGTCCGCAACTCCCGCCCCTGCCACAGCACGGGCTCATCGCCGCCGACGCGCTCGCCGAGAAGCTCTCGGCGCAAACCGTGCAGGTGCTCGACCTCGGCCCTAGTCCTGAGCGCGCGCGCGCCCACATCCCCGGCAGTTGGTTCGTCATCCGGTCCATGATGGCCGAGGCGCTACAGGCCCTGGGACCGCCCAAGCCCCTCGTGCTCTGCTCCCCCGACGGTGTGCTGGCCGCTTTCGCGGCGCCCGAGGTCGAGGCGCTGACCGGGGCGGCGCCAATGGTGCTGCAGGGTGGTCTCGCCGCCTGGCGCGCCCGCGGCCTGCCGGTCGAGGCGGGACTTGGCGACCTGCTCAGCCCCACGACCGACGTCTACAAGCGGCCTTACGAGGGCGTAGGCAACGGCCACGCCGCGATGCGGGCCTACATCGACTGGGAACACGGTCTCGTGGAGCAACTCGCGCGTGACGCCTCCCACGGCTTTGTCGTGATCTGATGCTGTCGGGGCCCACAGCGTGACCTCGATCCGTGTCGCGAGCCAGTTGAACGGAGCGCTCAACCAGGCCTTCGCCGATCTCCCGGGCGTGGAAATCCTGCCCGTCCCACAGCACCCGCCCCTGCGCCTGCCGGACGGTGTGGAAGTGCTCATCGCCTCGCCCACAGGCGCGGCGGGCGCAGGCCTGCCAGCCGCGCCGCCGCCGGGCTGGCCTTTCGACGCCCGGTGGGTGCAACTCGTCTCGGTGGGGATCGACGCCTATCCGGCCTGGCTGTTCCGGGGGCCGGTCGTGACGGCGGCTCGCGGCGCGTCAGCCGTGGCGCTGGCGGAGTTCGCGATCGCCACGATCTTCGCCGCCGCGAAGCGATTGCCCGACATCTGGATACGGGCCGCCGCAGACTGGGCGCCCTCGCCCCTCGGCATGGTGCAGGGGCAAACCCTCGGCCTAGTGGGCTTTGGCGCCTTGGGGGAGGCGCTGGCCCCCCGGGCCCAGGCGCTCGGCATGAAGGTGTTGGCGACCCGGCGCTCCGCCGCCCCGATCGGCACCCCCGGGGTGGAGCGCCTCGACGACCTGGGCCAGATCTTCGAACAGTCGGACCACGTGGTCCTTGCGGCCCCGGCCACGCCGCAGACGTTCCGGTTGGTTGACCGCGAGGTTCTGCGGCGCGCGAAACCCGGCCTGCACCTCGTGAATCTGGCCCGCGGAAGCCTGATCGACGACGAGGCGTTGCTGGAGGCGCTGGACGAAGGTCGCGTGGCGCTCGCAAGCCTCGATGTCGCCCTGCCCGAGCCCCTCCCCGCCGATCACCGCTTCTACCTGCATCCGCGGGTGCGCCTGTCGCCGCACACCTCGGTGCACACGCCCGACACGCTCTCCAATCTCCTCGCCCACTTCGCCGAGAACCTGGATCGCTTCCGCGCGAACGCCCCCTTGATCGGGGTGGTCGATCCCGCGCGCGGCTATTGAAGAGGACGCCGCCGTTGACCCCAGCCCTTCCGCCCCACGCCGCCGCTCGGGGCGGTCACCCCGCGAGACTCCCTTCGGCGCTGCCGGAGCACTTCGACCTCTCCGCGGCAATTCCCGTGCAGCCCACGGTCGAGGCCGAACGGCTCTACCGCAAGCAACGCCTGGCCGCCGGCTATCGCCTGTTCGCCCGAGCCGGGTTCGACCTCGGCGGAGCCGGTCACATCACCGTTCGCGATCCGGAAATGACCGACCACTTCTGGCTGAACCCCGCGGGGATGCATTTCAGCCGGATCAGGGTCTCGGATCTCATGCTCGTGAGCCACGAGGGCCGCATCGTGCAGCCGCCCGCCAATGGGCCGCCGCGGCTGAACCGGGCCGCCTTCGCGATCCATTCGGAGCTGCACAGGGCCCGGCCCGACGTGGTCGCCGCCGCCCATTCGCATTCGCTGTATGGCAAGGCCTGGTCGGCGCTCGGGCGGCTGCTCGACCCCCTCACCCAGGACGCCGCCGCCTTCTACGAAGATCACGCCCTGTTCTGCGACTACGCCGGCGTCGTGCTCGATGCGAGCGAGGGCCAGAAGCTCGCCCGGACGCTGGGGCCGATGAAGGCGGTAATCCTGCAAAACCACGGCATCCTCACGGTCGGCCAGACGGTGGAGGCCGCCGTCTGGCGCTACATCGCGCTCGAGAACGCCTGTCAGGCCCAGCTGTTGGCTGAGGCCGCCGGGCAGACCCGCCCGATGCCCCCCGAGGTGGCCCGGCTCACCGCGAGCCAGGTGGGAACCGAGCTCGGCGCGCTCTACTCGTTCCAGCCCTATTGGGATGTCGTAAGCGAGGAGGAGCCGGACCTCTTTGATTGACGAGCGGCTGTCGAGACCGGCCGGTTAGCCCGTCGGGCTCCGCCAGGCTTCAGCCAGCTGGACGGCCTGGCGCATGCTGCGAAACCCGAGGGCCAGCAGGATCGCCGAGGCCGGTCCCAGGACGGCGAACATCAGGGTGAGCGAGGATCCCAGCTTCGCCTCATCCCGGAACACGAAATCGGTGAGCCCGCCCACCAGGGTCGGGCCGAGGCCCAGCCCGAGGCCATTGCTGACCAGGAGGAACATGGCGCCGATCTGGCCGCGCATCTCGTTGGGCGTGACGATCTGCAAGGCTGCGGCCGCCGTCGCCCCGAGGGGAATGGCCGCTGCGATCGGAACGGCAAGCCAGAGGAAGATCACCGGATCGCGCACCTGGAAGGCGGCGAGGCCGGTCACGGTGATCAGCACGGCCACGGCCGCGTAGACCCGCAGGTGGGCGTCCGCCCGACCAGCGCCGAAAAGCCGGTCGACCAGCCAGCCGGACGCCAGGACCCCCACGCTGCCGCCAAGGCCGAGGATCAGCGCCAGAGGCAGGGTGACCTGGCCGATCGTCCATCCGAAGCTCCGGATCATGTAGACCGGCAGCCAACTGGTGAAGCCCCAGCCGACGATCGCTAGCAGGCCGAAGCCGATGAAGTGGCAGGCGAAGAACCCCCGCCTCTCGGCGATAAAGCGAAACGTGGCCGAGAGCGGCGGGTGGGTGGCGTGCAGCCTGTCCCGGCGCTTCGGCTCCCGGAGCAGGAAGATCAACAGGCCGAGCACGAGCCCCGGCAGTCCGGTGACGATGAAGACATATTGCCACGACGCGACTTCGCCGAGGAACGGCAGAGAATGGACGTGTCCCGCTTCGGCGAAACTCACGATCGCGCCGCCCAGTCCTACGGCCAGGCCATTGCCCAGGGTGGAGCCCACCAGAAGCACCGAGAGCGCGAAGGCCAGCCGAGAGGGCTGGAAGAGATCGGCCAGCATCGAATAGGCGGCCGGCGCGAGCGCCGCCTCGCCCGCCCCGACGCCGAGGCGGGCGACGAGCAGCTGGCCGAACGTCTGCGCCAGTCCGCAGCTCGCCGCGCAGATCCCCCAGATCGTCACCCCGCACCACACGATGGGCCGTCGCGGGAAGCGATCCACCAACCAGCCGATCGGCACCGACGCGACGCTGTAGAACAGCGCGAACACGAGGCCCTGGAGGAGGCCGATCTGGAAGTCGGAAATACCAAGGTCGCGCTTGATCGGACCGACCATCAGGCTCAGCACCTGCCGATCGAGCAGCGATAGGGCATAGAGGACAACCAGGATGGGCAGCGCCCGCCAAGCGCCCGGCTGATTTCCCGCGGCCAAATCCCTGCTCCCCGCCCGCCGGTCTCGGCCCGTGCGGTCCGGCGTTTGAGTGGGCGCAGGGAGGTCGGCCGAGCGCAAGCGCGCTCGGCCGACAGGTCGCGTAGCGACTAGGGGAGGAACATCGCCACGCGGTGTCGGGTCGGAGCCTTGAATTAGATCACCTCCCGCGCACGCAGATCGCCGATCGCCGCCGCGTCGTAGCCGAGGCGGGTCAGCAACTCGGCCGCATGCTCGCCGGGCGAGGCGATGCGCGCGCCAATGGCGCCCTGTCCGTGCGCCAAGCGGAAGCCTGGGCCCACCAGCTCGACGGGGCCGTGCGGGGTCTCGAACGTCTGCAGGGTTCCGCGATGGGCCACCTGGGGGTGCGCCATGATCTCCTCCAGGGTGTAGACCGTGGCGCAGGGGACGCCGGCTTCGGTGAGCCGCTGCTCCCAGGCGGCGGGCCCCGCGTCGGCCATGGCGGCTTCTATGACCTCGCGCAACGCAGCCGCGTGCTCAAGGCGCGTGGACCAGTCGGCGAAGCGCGGATCGGCAAGCACATCGGCGCGCCCGAGCACGTTCATCAGGCTCACGAACTGCTTTTCCGTCAGGACCGCGAGCACGATGTAGCCGTCGCCGCAGCGGAACCGGTCGGCGGTGGGCAGGCGGCTGACCGAGCGGTTCCCGAACTGCCGGTGCAGCACACCGGTGATGGTGTATTCCGCGATCAAGCCGGCGAACATGTTCATCAACGAGTCCAGCATCGCCACGTCGATGTACTGGCCCGTCCCGGTCTGGGTCCGCTGATAGAGCGCCGCGGAAATGGCGAAAGCGCTGGTCAGGCCGGCGGTCACGTCCGCGGCAGCGAACCCGGCCCGCATAGGCCCAGACTCGGGATCGCCAGTGAGCGACATCAGCCCCGACATCGCCTGGATCTTACCATCGAAGCTCGGCGTGCCGCTTTCCGGGCCGGTGGCCCCGAACCCGGAGATGGCGCAGTAGATTAGGTTCGGATTGATGCGAGACAGCTGCTCATAGCCGATACCCAGCCGGTTCATAACGCCCGGACGGAAATTCTCCACCACCACGTCGGCGTCGCGCACCAGGCGGTTCACGATCTCGATGGCCTCGGGCTTCGCCAGGTCGAGCGTGAGGCTGCGCTTTCCGGCGTTTACGGCGATCCAGGAGGGGCTCATGCGCCGCTCGGACCACTCACTTCGAACAGCCGAGCCACGCGCGGCCTCGCCGCCCCGAGGCTCCACCTTGAGGACATCGGCCCCCTGCATCGCGAGCTGGAACGTGCAGAATGGCCCAGAAAGGAAGTGGGTGAAGTCGAGGACGCGGACATTGGCGAAGGGCGGCGCGCTCACAGCTGGCTCCCCGCCGCCAGAGACTGGTCGCGGACCGCCTGGGCCACCTGCTTGACCTGGTCGTTCTCCGCGCGGCGCTTGGCGATCTCCTCGGCGGAAAGCGCCGCCACGTTCATGAATCCGACGCGCCAGGTCGCCGGACCCGGCCAGCGCAAAGGGTTCTGGATGGTTGTGCGCGGCGCTGGCGCGGTTTCGAGCGTCCGAAGCGCCAGTTCCAGGGTGGCGTCCTGCGAGGCGAGGTCGTTTGGCCGCGCCGCCGCATTGCCCAACGGAAAGTCGCTGAACAGGAAGCGCGGGACACCGCAATGCTCGACGATGTCCTTGGCCGCGCCCATGACCACCGTCGGGATGCCGTCGGCTTCCAGGGCCCGGGCCATCAGGCTCATGGTCTGATGGCAGACGGGACAGTTCGGCACGAGGATCGCCGCCTCAGCGCCGTCCTGGCGGCAGCGCCGCAGAACCTCCGGCGCGTCAACTTCGATCGTATGGCGCTGGCTGCGGTTCGTCGGCACGCCATGGAAGCGGGCCGTGAGCCCGCCCACGCGGCCGGCAGCGACGGCGCGTCGTAGCGCCGGCAGCGGGAACCAGCAGCTGGAATCGTCGCTCAGGTGCGCCCGATCCACGCCCACGTGGGACACCCGCAGGTCATGGTCGCACGCGGTTTCGCCGGAATAGACTTCGTAGAACTTGGCGGCGGCGTTGTAGGGGGCCTTGGCGCTCTGGTCGCCCCTGTCTTCGCGGAAGGGGGCCGCGGTGGTGAGCAGCGCGATCCTGGCCTCGGCCAAGGGTTTTTCGAGCGGCGTGAAAGGCACGTCTGCGTAGTGGGCGTACCGATAGGGATTGCCGTATCCCAGGGTCTCGTACCAGGCGTGCGTCCGGTCGATGTAGCGTATGGGCTGATCGTCGTCGGGGCTGAAACCCAGGTGGTCGTCCGCCGGCGAGGTCATGAAGGCGCTCCCACAGCCGATATGGCGGCTGACGCGGGTGGCGCCGACGCCGGATCAGTGCCGCCGCGCCGCGCGCGGGGCGGTGGGCGAAAGGTCAGCTGCGGGCCGTGTGGCGGCTGCGGCCGCGAAAACACGGGGCACGCGGGGGGCGACAAGGCCGCGCCGACCGCTTCAAGCCAGGCGGGCGTCCCCCAGGACTCGGATAGCATCAGGAATCTCCCGCTGAACGTCTCGATTGTGGGTATCATTATTTGATACTAGCAATCGTATATTGACACAACCAATATCTCAGTCCGTGGTGTGAGGCAACACAGATCAACGCCGCGGGAGCCAATGCCAGCCTCACCTGCCGATTGCCGACAAACGGAGGTCTGTGACCGCCCGCGCCAGATCGAGGCTGCGATTGCTCCGCTCTTCGAGCCCTTCACGGTCAATGGTCTGACCCTGCCCAACCGCATCGCCATGGCGCCGATGGGCCGGCACTTTTCGCGGGATGGCCGACCCAGCGACGACTACGTGGCCTACTATGCGCGCCGCGCCGCCGGCGGTGTCGGACTCGTAACCAGTGAGGCCACGCCCGTTCCGCATCCGGCGGCGGCGCACGCTCCCACCTACAGCGCCTACCATGGCGAAGGCCCGCTCTCGGTCTGGGGCCGTGTGCCGGCGGCGGTGCAGGGCGCGGGCGGCAAGTACATGCAGCAGCTGTTCCATGTCGGCGGCCTGCGCCGAGCCGGGGACCTGCCCCACCCGGACGCCCCGGCCGTCAGCCCATCCGGGCTCTACCAACCCGCCACGGGGACAGGCGAGCCTCCGCAGCTGAACGGCCGGCCGGCCACCGAGTCCGAGTTGGCAGACGTTGTCACCGCGTTCGGTCAGGCCGCCGCCGACGCGCAGCGCCTGGGATGCGACGGCGTGAACCTGCATGCCGCCCACGGATATCTGCTCGACCAGTTCCTCTGGCCGACCCTTAACCGGCGCGAGGATGGTCATGGGCGGGCGCATCCAACACGCCTCGCCGAAGAGGTCGTACGCGAGGTTCGCCGCCGGGTCGGGCCGGCGTTCCCCATCTTCCTGCGCATCTCACAGTGGAAGCAGCAGGACTATGCCGCCCGTCTCTGGGAGGAGCCCAAGGCGCTCGAAGCCTTCCTTCGCCCCCTGATCGACGCAGGCGTCGATCTGTTCGACTGTTCGACCCGCCGGTTCTGGACGCCCGAGTTCCAGGGCAGCGACCTCAATCTCGCCGGTTGGGTGAAGAAACTGTCCGGCGTCCCCACCATGACCGTCGGCTCGGTCGGCCTGGACCGCGACTTGTTCGAGGCCGGCGTCCGACGACCGGAGGCGGATGACGGGCCTTCGCCAAACACGGGCGGCCTGGGCGACTTCGCCGGGCCCGCGAGCCTTGATAGGGTGGTCGCGATGCTTGAGCGCAGCGATTTCGACCTCGTCGCCGTCGGCCGGGCGCTCATCAGCAACCCTAACTGGGCCAACGACATCCGGGCCGGCGCGACCGATCGCATCCGCGCCTTCGAGAAAGTTCATTTGGCCAGCCTGGAGTAGTTGCGGTGGTCACCACCAATAGGCTTCCGCTTCGAAGCCGCCGCGGGCGCCGCCGAGCCCGTACTGGCCGCGCCGCAGGCTCGGCCGTCCTGACGCCGGATCCCGGAGGAACCATGCGCTTCATCAGCTATCGATCGTCCGGCGCTGAAGGCCTGGCTGTGGCTGCGGCCGACGGGTACCGGGGGCTCTCCACCGCCGCGCTGGGCGCGGATCTCAAGGCGCTGATGGCGCGCGGCCCGGACGCGCTTCTCAGGGCGGCGGCGCAGCTCGCGGGCGGGGAGGTCATCGACCTCGGTCAGGTGACCCTACTCCCCCCGATCCCCTCGCCGGACAAGATCATCTGCATCGGGCTCAATTATGCGGACCACTCGAAGGAGAGCGGCTTCGAGCCGCCCGCCTATCCAACGGTCTTCGCCCGCTACGCCACGAGCCTCGTGGCGCATGGGGCGCCGATCATCCGGCCGGGCTGCTCAGAACAGCTCGACTACGAGGGCGAACTGGCGGTGATCATCGGCCGGGGCGGCCGCCACATCCGCGAAGAGGACGCGCTGGACCACGTCGGCGGCTACTCCGTTTTCAACGACGGCTCGATTCGCGACTACCAGTTCAAGTCGCCACAGTGGACGGTCGGCAAGACCTTCGATGCGACCGGCGGATTCGGGCCGGAACTGGTCAGCCCCGATGAACTGCCGCCCGGCTGCAAGGGCCTGCGGTTGGAAACCCGTCTCAACGGTGAGGTCGTGCAGAGCGCTTCGACCGATGACCTCATCTTCGATGTGGCCCGGCTCATCGCCATTCTCTCGGAGGCGATTACGCTGGCCCCCGGCGATGTCATTGTCAGCGGCACGCCGGCGGGCGTCGGCCTCGCCCGCAAGCCACCGCTCTGGATGAAGCCGGGGGACGTCTGCGAAGTCGCCGTGGAGCGCGTCGGCCGGCTTATCAATCCAATCGGAGAGGAAACGGCCTCCGCCGCATGGCCCGCGGCGCATGAGGCGCAAGGGAGATGAACCATGGCGACCCCAACTGGGCCAACGGCAGCCGAACCGGCGCGACCGATCGCATCCGCGCCCTCGAAAAGGTTCACCTGGCCGACCTGGAATAGTCGCGGTGGTCGCCGCTGACAGGTGCGCGCAATGGCGCAGAGCAGAAGAGACAAGGGCCGCAAAGGCCAGGGGAGAAAGATGATGTGGCTTGAACCTGCGCGCGCGGGTCGCGCGCTTTCGGAGGGGGCCACGAACGCGCCCCCGCCGGGACTGTTGTCGACGGCCTATGCCCAAACCTATCTCGGCGCGCCCCTGACTCGCCGGCTGATGCGAGAGGCCGGCCTTTGGCCGGATGGCACCCTGGCGCCCCCCACGATCAGCAAGGTGGCGTTCTGGCATCTTTGTGTCGCCGCGATGGAGCTGACGGGCGATGAGTCCAATGGGTGCGCGGCCAGGCCCGTGGCGCGATGGACCTGGGCCACCGTGTTCTCGGCCGTCAATCAGATGGACACCCTGGGCGAGGGCCTGCGAAAGCTGGCGGAGCTGAGCGCCATCATTCCCGCGGAGATCGAGATTTCCTTGACCCACAGCGCGGCGGGCGCGCACCTCAATTTCCGATCGACGGGAACTGGAGGCGATGCCGCCCGTCGTGAGTGCTACGTCGAGAGCATCGCGCTTGCGTTTCACTGTGTGTTGCTGTGGGTCACGGGCGAGCCCCTCCGGCCCGTGCAGGTTCGGCTGTCCGAGCGCCTTGCCGACGCGCACGGAAGCCTCCTCTCCGGCTTGAGCCGGCGGCGGACGCGCCAGAAGGATGGCGTGACCGTGGTCTATCCGCGCGCCGACCTCGAGAAGCCGCTTGGGGTTCGAAAGTATCGGGCTTGGTGCAGCCACGAGACGAGCACCTTCCTGCAGTTCGTGGCGCTTCTGGACTATGAAGTCCACGACCGTGAGTGTCCGACCGTCGAGCAGGTCCAGCAGTTGATCGCCGGCCAGCCGATCTCGCAGTCGGATGCGGCGCGCAGTCTTGGCCTGAGCACCGCGACGCTTCGCCGACGCCTCGCGGACGCCGGGACGAGTTTTCGAGACATCTCGAAGGCCGCCAAACTTCGGCAGCTGCTTCGGCTGCTGGCCTCGGACGACAATCTCGACGACGTGGCGGCCGAACTCGGTCTCTCCGATCGCAGAAGTCTCTGGCGCGCCTGCCACGCCTGGCTGGGTGTCTCGCCCAGCATCTACCGCGCCAACCGCCGAACGGAGATCGCCGCCTAGGGCGCCCCACGGCCCTCCGGTGAGCGAAATCGTGACCCTCCGATTGCGCAGTCGCGTCATCCCCACGGGCGAGACTCTCCGTCACCCTGCGCGAAAATAAGGCGGGGAAACGAAGATGCATAAGACGTTCTGGTTCATGGGCCTGTCGGCCATGGCGCTTTCCGTGGCGGGCGGCGCGAGCGCCCAGGCCATTCAGACGGTCCCGGCCGCCGTCCCGAAAGCGCCGACCGGCGCTCAGCTCGAGGAGGTGATCGTCACCGCCTCCAGGCGGAACGAGAGCATTCGCGAAACGCCAACGGCCGTGTCGGCCTTCGGCGGCGCGGCGCTGGCCAAGGCGCAGGTCGCCGACCTGTCCGACCTCGCGCCGATGACGCCCAACGTCCAGATCAGTTCGTTGAACACGACCTCGAACGTCACCATTCGCGGGATCGGGAACAGCCAGGTCACCGCCGGATCGGATCCGGGCGTCGCCCTTCATTTCGACGGGGTCTATCTCGCCCAGTCGGGACTGGTCACGAGCACCTTCCTCGACATCAACCGGGTCGAGGTCCTGCGCGGACCGCAAGGCACCCTGTTCGGCCGCAACGCGACCGGTGGGGCGATCAATGTCCTGCCGAACCTTCCGACCGCGGACCTCAGCTACGGCGCCAACGCCACGCTCGGCGCCGACCCTGCCCTGGTCCGGACGTCGGCCTTCGTGAGCGGTCCGCTCGACAGCGCCGACGCCTGGCGCGGACGCCTGTCCCTGCAGCAGAACTACAACCAGGGCTTCGACAAGAACCTTGCACCGAACGGACCTCGGCGTCTCGGCGACCAGAACACCTATTCAGGCCGCGCCCAACTGCAGTGGCTCCCGAACGAGACCTTCACGGCCCGCCTGGAAGTGGAGTCGCAGAACGCCAACGACAACGGCAGCGCCTTCTACCTCTTCGGCACGCCTGACCCGGCGCAACCCTTGCCGGCGCAACTGCTGGGCGCGCCGACCGGCGACCCGGACAAGAACACCGCCTACGCCAACGTCGGCGCCCGCAAGCTCAGCTCGCGGTTCGTCCTGGTGACGACGGATTGGCAGGTCGCCGGCGGCGACCTCAAGACCTCGTATTCCTACAATCGGACGCGGCAGTTCACCAACCTGGAGGACGACGGCACCCCGGTCGCCTTCGCCAGCGCCATCTTCCACCAGCACGCCCACCAGCACTATGCCGAGGCGCTCTACGCCTCCGACGCCAGCAAGGCCCTCACCTTCGTCGTGGGCGCCAACTACTTCCAGGAACAGGTCTTCCAGGACATCGCCGTCGCCATCAGTTTCCTCCCGGTGCCGGTGAACCTGCGCGGCGACGTGGAGACAAAATCCTACGCCGCCTTCGGCCACGCCCAGTACGCCTTCTCGCCCGCCGGCAAGGTGTTCGCCGGCGTCCGGTACTCGCACGACGCCAAGTCGATCGATGATTTCAACAACTTCGTGGGAACTCTCTCCCAGTCCAAGTCCTGGGCGAAGGTCACCTACGAGGCGGGCCTGACCTATGATCTCTCCCGCGCGATCACCGGCTATGTGAAATACGCCACCGGCTATAAGAGCGGCGGCTTCTCGTCCGGGTCGCTGGCGCCGGCGTTCAATCCGGAAACAGACAAGAACATGGAGGTCGGGCTCAAAGGGTCCTACTTCGACGGCAAGCTCCAGGCGAACCTCGCCGCCTTCCACACCAAGTACGACAACCTCCAGGTCAACCAGATCATCGGCGTATCCTCCGCGGTGACCAACGCGGCCAAGGCCACGATCGATGGCGGGGAGATCGAGCTGGTGGCCAGGATCTCCTCTCGCCTCCGCATCGAGGCCAACGGCGCCTACCTGGACGGCAAGTTCGACAAGTTCCTGACGCAGGATTCGTCGCGGCCCGCCCTTGGGGTCATCGACCTCGCCGGCAATCGCCTCCCCGACGCGCCCCGCTTCACCGGCAGCGCGGGCCTCTACTACGACCTGCCGATCTCCAGTGGGATGCTCACGTTCAGCGGTCGATACGACTGGAAGGCGCGCCGCTACTTCAGCGAGTTCAACCTGCCCATCAACAGCCAGGCGGCGGCCGGCCGCCTGGATCTAGCGGTCAACTACGCCAGCCAGGACGAGCGGTTCACGGCCAGCCTCTTCGCCCGAAACGTGACCGACAAGCGGGTCCGCTCCCAGGAATATGTGATCTCCGCGATCCTGGGCTCCTTGGCCATCGGCCAGTTCGCGCCGGGCCGGCAGATCGGCGCGTCGCTCGGCTATCGGTTCTAGCCCTCCGCACCCCCAGGAAGGAACGACAGCGATGGGCCTTGATCCAAAGCATGTGGACGTGAACGGCGTGCGACTGGCCTACGTCGAGCACCGCACCGCGACCAGTTCGGCACCGCTCGTGTTCGTGCACGGCTATGCGTTGCGAAGCAGCGGCGACCTATACGAGAAGCTCTTCGCCCAACTGTCTCGCGAGTTCGTCGTCTATGCGATCGATCTGCGAGGTCACGGCGGTTCGAATGGCCCGGAGAGTGGGCCGTGGTCGCTCGCGGCGAACGCCGACGACGTGGCGAGCCTTGTCGAACAGTTGGGGCTGCAGGGCGCCGTGTACGCCGGGCATTCGATCGGCGGCTACATCGGCATGCTCACAGAGATCCGCCATCCCGGGACCTTCTCGATTCTGTGCCTACTGGCGACGGGCCCCGCCAGCGGCGGGCGGAGCAATCCGGAGGGGATCGCGGACACCTTCATCCAGCATGGCAGCGATCAGGCGGTGATGCGCGACACGCTGGGGCCGATGTACCTTCGTCGTGATCCGCGCGGCGCCAGTTCGGCCGCCGCCGCCTGCAGCGTCATCGCCCCCAGCGTGCATGAGGCCTTCTTCCCCGAATATCAGTCGGCGTCGCTCGAAGACCGCATTGCCGAGATCGGCTCCGCCGTCCTGCTGGTGAACGGCGCGCGGGACACGGTCGTCCCGCCGGAAGAACAGCACCTGACGGCGCGCGGGCTTCGCCGCTCCAAGGAAGTGATCTTCTCCGATGAGGGTCACATGCTGCCGCTCGAGGCTGCGGACCTCTGCGCGCGCGAGATCATGAACTTCGTCCGCTTCGATGCGCACAAGTTCCTCGCCACCTGATCGGCTTGAACCGCAGCTTGGGACGACGGAGTCGGACATGGACATCTTGGAGGCGCTTGGAGCGCCCTTTCAGCACAAGTCGCTGAACCTAGCGAACCGCTTCGTCATGGCGCCGATGACGCGTCAGTTCGCGCCGGATGGAGCGCCGACGACGGACATGGCCGACTACTACCGTCGGCGCGCCGAAGGCGGCGTGGGTCTGATCATTTCCGAGGGCGTTGGGCTGGACCGGTTGAGCTCGCGGAACATGTCCAGAATCCCGAAGTTTCATGGACGCGAGCCCCTGGCCGGTTGGGCTCGGATTCTTGAGGGGGTTCACCAGGCGAAGGGGGCAATGGCCCCCCAGCTATGGCATGTGGGCGGCGTACCCGACTTCTACGAGCCCTCGACCGAGACGGACGGCTTGGAGTCCCCCTCGGGGTTGATCGGCCCGAACCTCCCGGGCGGCCGACCCATGACGCAGGAGGATATCGCCGACGTTGTGGCGTCCTTCGGGCGGGCGGCCGCGGACGCCAAGCGGCTGGGTTTCGACGCCATCGAGGTCCATGCCGCACACGGCTACCTGATCGACCAGTTCTTCTGGTCTGAAACCAATCGGCGGTCCGATCGCTTCGGCGGCCCCACGGTGCAGGACCGCGCGCGCTTCGGCGCCGATGTCGTGCGCGAACTTCGCAAGGCGGTCGGATCCGAGTTGGCGCTCATCCTGCGGGTCTCCCAATGGAAGACCAACTTCTACGAAACGAAGATCGCGCGCGATCCTGGCGAACTGGAATTGTGGCTCGGCCCGTTGGCGTCGGCAGGCGTGGACATATTCCACTGTTCCCAACGACGATTTTGGGAGCCTGAGTTCCCCGGCTCGGACCTCAATCTAGCGGGATGGGTCAAGAAGGCGATCGGGACACCGACAATCACCGTGGGTTCGATCGGTTTGAGCCGGGATGTGATGTCGGACTTCGGTGGCGGCGAGTCGCTTGTCAATCTCGGCTCTTTGCAGGAATTGGCTCGAAGGTTCGAACGCGGTGACTTTGATCTCGCCGCGATTGGACGTCCGCTTCTGGCCGACCCCGACTGGCTGCTGAAGATCCGAGCGGGTCGCTTCGAGGCGCTGTCGTCGTACGCCATGGACGCCTCCAAGTTGCTCTACTGAGCGCAAGCTCATCAGCACTGAGGCTGCCGTGCGTCGGGGTCGCCTCCATCCTGGCCACATGGCCATGAGTGGAGACGAATAAGCGTTAGACTGACAGCACCGCCAACACCCCGACCGGCTTGTCCGCCGCTTCAGGGATCTCGTCACATAGAGGGCTTCGGCGGGTCGGGTAGGCTTGTTCCGGTGGGGTCCGCTTCGGCGCACGGCTCTCCGCGCGAAACCGCCACCGCCACCACGAGGTCGCCCGTTACGTTCAGCGCCGTGCGGCACATGTCCAGCAGGCGATCCACGCCCAGGATCAGGCCTATCCCCTCCGGCGGCACGCCGACCATTCCGAGGATCATCGCCACAACGGGCAGCGAACCTGCCGGCACGCCGGCCGTACCGACCCCGCCCAGGATGCAGACCGCCATCACGGTGACCTGCTGCCCAAGCGTCAGTTCCACCCCGAAGAACTGGGCCAGGAAGAGCACGGTCACCCCTTCGAACAGGGCGGTGCCGTTCTGGTTCGCCGTAGCGCCGATGGTCAGGACGAAGCGCGAGATGTGGCGCGGCAGGCGCAGCCGTGTCTCAGCGACGCGAAGGGCGGTCGGTAGCGTTGCGTTGCTCGACGCCGTCGAGAAAGCCACCAGGATCGCCTCGTGCGAACCCCGGAAGAACGCCAGGGGCGACATTCGCCCGAACGCCCAGACGACCAAGGGATAGACGCCGAACATCTGCAGGCCCAGCGCCAGGACGACGACCGCCACATAGGCGCCCAACCGCTCCAGTAGCTCCCAGCCGAAGAGCGCCGCCATATTGAACATCAGGCACGCGATGGCGATGGGCGCCAGCCGGATGACGAGGTTGATCAAGGTCATCACCACCTCGAAGAGCCCTTGGATCGAAGCTCTCAGGGTGGCCGCCGCGGGGCTGCGGTCCTGCACGAGCACCAGCCCGATGCCGAACGCCAGCGCGAAGAACATGACCGAAAGGATCTCATTCTCCGCGGCGGCAGCGACCACGTTGCTTGGAATGATGCTGACAATGGCGGCCGATCCTTCCAGCGAACTCGGCGCGCGTTCGAGAATGGCGGTCGCGGATCCGGCCGCCCCGGTAAGCAGCCTCCCCGCCAGGGCTGGATCGACGCCCTCCCCGGGCCTCAGGAGGTTGACCGCGGCGAGGCCGATGCACACCGCGACGGCCGAGAGCGCCAAGGTGAAGGCCAAGGTGCGCCAGCCCGTCCGGCCTAGTGAGCCCAGGTCGCCCATCTCAGACACGCCCATGACCAGGGCTGCGAACAGCAGAGGAATCACCAGCATGAACAGCAGGCGCAGGAAGACCTGGCTTAGCGGTTGAGTGACGTAGGTGGTAAGGGCGGCGACCCACGCGGCGTCGGGGGCGGCGGTGGCGTTTACGACGAGCCCAGCGCCAAGGCCGATCAGGAACCCGATCAGCATCTGAAGCTGCAATGAAGGCCAGCGCATGCTCATCGCGGTCTCTCAACCCAGTGGTTGGCTCCCCAAACTAGCAGGGCTGGCCCGGCGGGGAACGGAAGGTGTCGCACGGCGTTGATTTTTCATTGCTGCACGGCGCCGCGGCGTCCCTGACCCGCGACGCATGGGCGGCCAGGAGGCGTGATGTCCAGCGCCAGGCACACACAAGAACCGACGCGCGGCGAGCAACCTGTGCATCCCGTGATCTCGGCGCACAGGGTGGAGGGTACGCCGATCTTCACCCGGGACGGCGTACTGATCGGCAACATCAACGACCTGATGATCGAGAAGGTCAGCGGCCAGATTACCTGCGCGACAATGTCCTGCGGCGCCGTTTTGGGCGTGGGCGGCGGACGCTTCCCCATTCCCTGGTCGATGTTGAGCTATGACACCCACTTCAAGGGCTATGTGGTCGACGAGCGGAAGCTGCGCGATGTGCGGTCGCTCGAAGGCGATCACGGGCAGGAGAGCGACCTACCGTGGCGCGACGACGTCTACGGATACTGGGCCGCCCTGCGTTATTGGCAATGATCTCGCATGGCCGCGCCTGTTGACCAGGCCCAGCCTCACAGCTCCAGGCGATAGATCCGCGCGGCGGTGCCGGAGAACAGGGCGGTCTTCTCGTCGGCCGAACAGCCCTTGGTCAGCACCTTGAAGGCGTTCCAGAGCACGTCGTAGTCGCAGCTGCCGATGTCGACGGGGAAGTTGCTCTCGAACATGCAGCGCTCGGCGCCGAAGGCCTCGATGCAGGTCTCGATATAGGGCTTCCATTCCGCCGCCAGGGCCTCCGACGAGGCGGGCGGGTCGGACATGAAGGAGGCGAATCCCGGGAACACCATGGCCAGTCCGCCCAGCTTCACCGCCACATTGGGCAGGGCCGCGAGTTTCAGGATGTTCTCCCGCCAGATGGGGAAGCGTTCCTCCCGCCGGCCGGCGTAACTGGCGATGCCGAGCGGGGTGCCCACATGGTCGAGAACGATCTGGGTCCCTGGGAAGGCCTTGGCGAGTTCAAGCAGATCCGGAAGCTGCGGCTCCAGCATCCAGGCGTCGAACGAGAGGCCGAGCGGGCCGAGCTGGGCGAACCCCTCGCGGAACGTCGGCGACAGGTAGAGCCCGCCGCCCTGCCGGGCGAGCGGTCCCAGCACGTCCTTGTCCGGGTCGGACGAGGCGCTCTGGCGAATGCCGCGGAACCGGCCGCCGCCGGCCGCGATGTGGGCTTCCAGCACCTCGGCGACCGCCCCGCCGAGATTGCAGTCGGCATGGCCGACGACGCCGGCGCAGGCCAGGACCTCGCCATAGAGGCCGCTCGCCGACATGGCCGCCACCCCGTTCACGAATTCGGTCTCGCCCACCGGGCGCATCGCCGCCGGCCCTCGGCTCCGGTACATGGAGCCGCACTCCATGTAGACGGTCGCGACCACGTTGTGGCCGGATCTCATGTCTGCCAGCAGCTCGTCCAGCAGGTAGCGCGGGACCCTGCGGATCACATGTTCGAAGCCGTGCTTGGGCGGCGGCAGGGCGGCGACCAGGGCCGCAGGCCGGTCCCACAGGTGATGATGCGGATCGACGATCGGCAGGTCGGGCTCGAGGATAGGTTCGTTCACGCGGCGGCCTCCTGCAGGATGGCGTCGGCCATCAGGGTCTGGGTCGTCGCCTGCAACGCCGGCGCGGTCTCGCTCAGCAGCTGGACCATGCCGACGAAGATGAGGTCGTGCGCCGGATCGACCCAGAACCAGGTCCCGGCCGCCCCGTCCCAGTGATAGGTCCCAAGGCCCACCGGTATGCCGGCCGCCTCGGGATCGGTGAACACCACCCCGTTGAAGCCGTAGCCGAAGCCAGGCCGGATCTGCTGCTTTCCGACGCCCCAGCCCTGGGCCAGCATCTGGTCCGAGAGTTGGTTGGTCATCATCAGCTTCAGGCCCTCCCCGCTGACAATGCGCTCACCGGCGAACTCGCCGCCGTTCAGCAGCATCTGGGCGAAGCGGGCATAGTCGCCCACCGTGGAGATCAGCCCGCCACCGCCCGAGGCCAGGGCCGGCGGCGCCGCGTGGTCGGGCAGCAGCGGATTGGCGGCCAGCGGGACCAGGCCCCGGCTCACGCTAGAGCGATAGAGCGTGGCCAGCCGCGGCTTCTTGTCCGGCGGGGTGTGGAAGGCGGTGTCGATCATGCCGAGCGGTTCGAAGATTCTCTCCCGCATGAAGTCGGGCAGGCTCTGGCCGCTCAGCCGCTCGATGATCGCGCCTTGGACGTCCATGGCGAGGCTGTAAATCCATTTCGTCCCGGGCTGGTAGGCCAGCGGCAGCCCGCCCAGTTTGGCCGCCATCTCCGCCAGGTCGGCGGAGCGCCAGATGTCGGCGGCTTCGTACAGGGTCTCCAGGCCGTCCATCGGCACGCGGCCGTAGATCAGGCCCGCCGTATGGGTCAGCAGTTCGCGTAGGGTCGGGGCGTGGTCGGGTTCATGCAGGGTGACTGCTCCCGCCGCGTCCATCCCGCCGAACACCTTCACATCAGCGAACTCGGGCAGGTGCTTGGCGATGGGGTCGTCCGGCGACCACAGGCCCTGGTCGTGCAGGATCATCATGGCCACGGCCGTCACCGGCTTGGTCATGGAGAAGATGCGGAACATGGTGTCGGCCGCCATGGGTTGGCCGGTAGCCAGGTCCTTCCTCCCGATCGTGCTGACGCGCGCGACCTTGCCATGGCGGGCGGTCAGGGTGACGAGGCCGGCCAGCACCCCCTTGTCGACCAGGCCCTGCAGATAGGCGTCGATGGCCGCCAGGCCGGCGGGGGCTAGGCCGACCTGCGCCGGGGTGGCCGGGGACAGGTCACGCGTCATGGGTCTGCGCCTTGCGGGCCAGCACCGCGGCGGCGACGAGCGGCAAGCGGTCGTTTCCGAAATACATATCGTCCTTCCCGACGAAGATGGTCGGCGAGCCGAAGCCGCCGCGGGCCATGACCTCCTCGGTGTTCAGGCGAAGCTGCTCCTTGATCTGCGGTGTGGCGATCCCCGCCAGCAAGACCTGGGGATCGACGCCCGCCGCCTGGCAGATCTCCGCCAGCACCGCGTCCTGCGAGATGTCGAGATTGTCGCCCCAATAGGCCTCGAACACCTTGGTGGCGAAGGCGACCAGCTTGCCTTGAGGCGCCAGCCAGATGCAGCCGCGCATGGCCTTGACGCTGTTCACCGGGAAGACCTTGGGCGGGAAGGTGATGGCGAGCCCCGAGTGACGCGCCCAGTCCCTCAGGTCCTTGCCCATGTAGCGGGCCTTGGCCGGCACCGGCGTGGCGCGCTGTTCGTATACGGAGGGATTGACCGTGTTGAAGATGCCGCCCACCAGGATCGGCCGCCAGGTCACCTCCACCTCCAGCTCCTTGGCCAAGGACTGCAGGTTGTGGAAGGCCAGATAGGTCCAGGGGCTGGAGCAGTCGAAGAAGCACTCGATCATGTGGCGGCCTTCTCGCTGGCGATCCCGAACAGGTTCTTCCTGGTCTCGGCGTCCATCTCACCGGGTCGCGCCATCTTGCCCACCGCCGTGCCGGCGATCACGCCCGGCCGCGCCCGCACCGTGGCGAACCACCGCTTCATGTTCGGATAGTCGTCCAGGGTGAAGCCCTGCGCCTTGTGGGTGATGATCCAGGGGAAGCAGGCCATGTCGGCGATGGTGTACTCATCGCCCGCCACATAGGCCCCGGTCCGTCCGAGCTGGCCGTCCAGCACCCCATAGAGCCTGGCCGCCTCACGCTCGTAGCGGTCGATGGCGTAGGGGATCTTCTCCGGCGCATAGAGCTTGAAGTGGCCGTTCTGGCCCAGCATGGGCCCCAGACCACCCATCTGCCACATCAGCCACGCGATCGCCGCGCTGCGGCCGCGCAGATCGACGGGCAGGAACCGCCCGGTCTTCTCGGCCAGATAGATCAGGATCGCCCCGGTCTCGAAGACGCTGACCGGCGGGCCGCCCCCCGGCGGATCCCGGTCGATGATCGCCGGGATGCGGTTGTTGGGGCTGATGGCCAGGAAGTCCGGCGCGAACTGCTCCCCGCGCCCCAGATTCACCGGATGGACTTCGTACGGCAGGCCGCACTCCTCCAGCATGATGGAGATCTTCCAGCCGTTCGGCGTGGCGGCGTAATAGAGATCGATCAAGCGTGTCCTCCCGGGCCTCTGGTCGGGCCTTGAGGACAGACTACTTGGCTCTCCCCGCCGCGCCAGCCTCTGCGCGCAATCCGGCGGCCGAGCGTGACGCCCAATCGGCGACATAGGCGCGGATGGCGCGGCTGTCGTCCGGGGTGAGCACGTCGGCGAAGCTGGCCATGCCACCTTCCCTGTAGGCGCCGCCCAGCACGATGTCGTCGAAGGCCTCATAGGTCTCCGGCGACATGCGCCGCAGGTCCGGCAGCACGCTGCGCTCCCCGAACAGGCCGTGGCAGCCGCCGCAATAGCGCTGGTAGCGGGCCTTGCCCGTGGCGACCAGGGCCGCCGGCTGCGCGCCCACGCCGGCCAGGAAGGGCTGGTCCTCGACGACCGGCGCCACGGGCGCCTCGCCGCCGTCCAGCTTGAGCACGATCAGGCGTCCGGCATTGTCGCGGGGCGGCGGCGCGTCAGCGGCGTCCGGCGCGGTCCTCACCCCGTGCCAGCCGGCCGCGATGGCGATGTACTGGACGCCGTCGACCGCGTAGCTCACCGGCGGCGCGACCATGCCCGTCCCGACGAAGATCCGCCGCAGCCGTTTGCCGCTGGCCGCGTCGCGAAACTCGATCCAGCCGTCCTGGGTCCCCTGCACGACGAGATCGCCGGCGGTGGTCAGGACGCCGCCGCTCATCAGGGTCGGCTGCGGCGCGGTCCAGCGGGGCTTGCGGGCCACGGGGTCCCAGCCGATCAGCACGCCGGTGGTCGCCTTGCGCACGTCGTCCTTGGTCAGGGCGGCGAGATCGGCGCCCTCGTAGAACCAGGTCAAGCTCTTGGCGCCCCAGACCCAGCCCAGGTCGCGGGCCGGGATATAGACCAGGCCGGTCTTGGGATTGAACGCCATCGGCTGCCAGTTGTGGGCGCCATAGGCGCTGGGGAAGACCAGCCGCGCCCCCTTGGAATAATCCCCGGCCGGGGTCACGGCCGGACGGCCGGTCTTCAGGTCCACATGGCTCGCCCAATTGACCCGGGCGTACTTGTCAGCCGCTAGCAGTTCGCCCGTCTTGCGGTCCAGGACATAGAAGAAGCCGTTCTTCGGCGCCTGCATCAGCACCTGGCGCTTGCGTCCACCGATAGTGAGGTCGGTGAGCACCATGTTCTGGGTGGCGGTGAAGTCCCAGTTGTCGCCCGGCGTCGTCTGATAATGCCAGGCCAGCCGCCCGGTGTCGGGGTTCACCGCCAGGATGCTGGAGACATAGAGCTGGTCGCCGCCGCCCGGATTGCGGACCTTCTGATTGTAGGGGCCGGCGTTGCCCACCCCGACATAGAGTAGGTTGAGGTCGGGGTCGTAGGAGAAGGAATCCCACACCGTGCCGCCGCCGCCGATCGACCAGTCGCGGTTCGGGTCCCAGGTCTTGGCGGCGACCGCGAGCTCAGGATGCTCGAACGGCTTCTTCGGGTCGCCGGGAACCGTGAAGAAGCGCCAGGCGAGCTTGCCGGTCTCGGCGTCATAGGCCGAGAAGAAGCCCCGCGCGCCGTAGTCGCCGCCGCCGTTGCCGATCACCACCTTGCCCTTCACCACCCGCGGCGCGCCGGTGATGGTGTAGGGCTTGACGCCGCCGGTGGTGTCGGCCGACCAGACGGGCTCGCCGGTCTTGGCGTCGAGCGCGATCAGCCGGCCGTCGAAGGCGCCGACATAGACCTTGCCCTTCCAGAAGGCGACGCCGCGGTTCACAGCCTTGCAGCAGCCGTCGCGCAGCAGCTCCTTGCGGACCTCAGGGTCATAGGCCCAGAGCCGCCTGCCGGTGGCCGCATCGAAGGCGAACACCCGACTCCAAGTGGAGGTGACATAGAGTATCCCGTCGACCACCAGCGGGCTGGCCTCGACCCCGAAGCCGCGGCTTTCCAGGCTCTGCTCCCAGGCCAGGCCCAGGCGATCGACATTGGTCGTGGTGACCTGGTCGAGAGGCGAGTAGCGGTCTTCGGAATAGGTGCGCCCGTTGGTCAGCCAGTCGTCCGCATTGTCGGCGGCCGCTGCGAGCCGGACGGCGTCCACGTCCCGGGCGCCAGGTTGCGAGCAACCGACCAGGATCAGGGCCGCGAGGCCAGCGATCGCCCAGATCCTCCCCAAGGCCGCCATGGCGGTCAGGCGACCTCGGCGGCCACCAGCTCCTCGAGTTCGGGATACATCTCCTGGGCCCGCTCCGTCGCCGAGAGCAGGTTGTAGGCCGGGAACAGGTCGTTGGTCGGGCGGTAGTTGCGCAGCACCTGCTTGGCCACGGTGACCTTGTGGACCTCGGTCGGGCCGTCTGCGAGACCCATGATGAACGAGACCGCGATCTGGTTCATGAACGGCATCTCGGTGGAGATCCCCAGCGAGCCGTGGATCTGCAGGGCGCGCGAGGCGATGTCGTGCAGCACCTTGGGCATGGCCACCTTCACCGCGGCGATATCCTTGCGGACCTTGCGATAGTCCTGGTGCTTGTCGATCAGCCAGGCGGTGCGCAGCACCAGCAGGCGGAACTGCTCCAGCTCGATCCAGCTGTCGGCGATCTTCTCCTGCACCATCTGTTTCTCGGAGAGGCGCGATCCGGCGGTGGTCCGCGACAGGGCGCGCTCACACATCATGTCCAGCGCCTTGCGAGCCTCGCCGATGGTGCGCATGGCGTGATGGATCCGCCCGCCGCCGAGCCGGGTCTGGGCCACCCCGAAGCCGTCGCCGCGGTCGCCCAGCAGGTGGTCCAGCGGCACCCGCACGTCGGTATAGCGAACATAGGCGTGGGCCGGTTCACGCTCGCCCTGGAAGCCCACATTGCGCAGGATCTCGATCCCCGGGGTCTCGGACGGCACGATGAACATGGACATGCGTGCATGCGGCGGCGCGTCGGGGTCGGTCACCGCCAGGACGATCAGGAAGTCGGCCCAGCGGGCGTTGGACGAGAACCACTTCTCGCCGTTGATCACCCAGTGGTCGCCGTCGAGCGTGGCGCGGGTGGTGAAGACCAGCGGATCGGCCCCGCCCTGCGGCTCGGTCATCGAGAAGCAGGAGACGATCTCGTTGTTCAGCAGCGGCTGCAGGTAGCGCGCCTTCTGCGCCGCCGTGCCGAAGTGGGCGAGGATCTCGGCGTTGCCGGTGTCGGGCGCCTGGCAGCCGAACACCACGGGAGCGAAGTCGCTGCGCCCCAGGATTTCGTTCAGCAGGGCGAGCTTGACCTGGCCATAGCCCGGCCCGCCGAGCTCGGGACCCAGATGGCAGGCCCACAGGCCCTGGGCCTTCACCTTGGCCTGGAGGGGGCGGACGAGCCGGATATTGTTGGGGTTCTTGACGTCGTAGACCGCGCCCAGGAGGTGGTCGAGCGGCTCGACCTCCTCACGGACGAAGGCGTCGGCCCAGTCCAGCTTCGCCTGAAAGTCCGCGTCGGTCTCGAAGTCCCAAGCCATGTCGTTCCGTCCCTTGCTGAGCGCGCGGCGATCGCACGCGGCCGCTTGAACGCGGCCATTTGTACATTATGATCATTACGATGAATTATCCGAGGCCTGTCAATACGTCAGGCGCCGGGCCGGCGTCATGACCGGCAAATTGAGGGGAAACCGCATGCGCTATCGCCGATTGGGCTCCAGCGATCTCATGGTGTCGGAAATCTCACTGGGAACCTGGCTCAGCTTCGGCGAGGGCGAGGCCCGGGCGCGGCACATCGCCTGCCTGCACCGGGCGCTGGAGCTCGGGGTCAATTTGATCGACACCGCCAATGTCTATGGCTTCGGCGAGTCCGAGCGCCTGGTGGGCGAGGCGCTCGCCGGGCGGTCGCGGGACTCCTACCTCCTGGCCACCAAGCTCTGGGGCCCGATGGCCGACGGCGACCGGGGGCTGTCGCGGGCGCAGGTGTTCAAACAGATCGACGGCTCGCTCACGCGGCTGCGCACCGACCATGTCGATCTCTACCAGTGCCACCGCTACGACGATGAGACGCCCCTGGAGGAGACCATGGAGGCGCTCAGCGAGATCGTCCGCCAGGGCAAGGTCCGCTATCTCGGCTTCAGCGAATGGCCCGCCGACAGGATCGCGGAGGCCCAGGCCATGGTCGGGACCGAGCGATTCGTCTCCAGCCAGCCGCAATACTCCCTGCTTTGGCGCCAGCCGGAGGCGGAGGTCTTCCCGCTCTGCCAGGCCCAGGGAATCGGCCAGCTGATCTGGTCGCCCCTGGCCCAGGGCGTGCTGACCGGCAAGTACGCCCCCGACGCCGGGCCACCCGGCGGCCTGCGCGGCGCCAGCGTCGAGATGAGCAAGTACACCCGCCACTGGTTCAATCCGGAGGTGCTGCGCGCGGTCCAGCATCTCCAGTTCCTGGCGGCTGAGGCCGAATTGACGCTTGGCCAGTTCGCCATCGCCTGGACGCTCTCCAACGACCAGGTGAGCTCGGCCATCATCGGTGCCTCGCGGCCCGACCAGGTCGATGAGAACGTCGCGGCCTCGGAGCGGAGCGTGGACCCTGCCCTGTTCGCCGAGGCCGAGCAGATCCTGGGCGTCGCCCTGGCCGCCGCCGCGGCCAAGGCGACGGCCTGACGGCATGACCCTCGAGGACCTCGTCAGCCGGGCGGAGATCGCCGAGGTGGCGGCCCGCTATTGCCGCGCCTTCGACCGCTGCGACGAGGCCCTGCTGGCCAGCTGCTTCCACCCCGACGCCACCCACGAGCACGGCGCGTTCAAGGGCCTGTCGCGCGACTTCTGCGCCCTGGGCCTGGCGGCGGTGCGCCAGTTGGTCCTCACCCACCACCAGCTTGGCCAGGTCTCCATTGAGCTCGACGGCGAGCGGGCCTGGGTGGAGAGCTATTTCACCTCCTATCACCGGTTCGGCGCCGACCCGCCGCCGGGCGGCGCGCCGCGCGAGGACCGCATCATGGGCGGGCGCTATGTCGACCGCTTCGAGCGCCGCGACGGCGCCTGGCGCATCGCGCACCGCCAGGGGGTGAACGAATGGCTGCGCTACGAGCCGGCCAGCGACCGAGGCTTCTTCGACCAGCCGGCGAGCGAACGCGGGCGGCGCGACCGGCGCGACCCGGTCTACCGGCGGGACTGAGCTAGGCCCGGTAGATCACCTCGCCGCCGACCACCGTGGCGGCGACCCACGACGCGTCCGGGTCCGCCAGGGCGGCCTCCAGGGGACCCCGCAGCAGGCAGAGGTCGGCCGCCGCGCCCACCTCCACCCGGCGGACTGGGCCGCCGGGATCGGCGAAGTCGCCCAGGAACAGATCCAGCGCCGCGCGCGGGGAGAGGCGTTCGTCGGCCCCCAGAAGCCGGCCGCTCCGGGTGGTCCGGTTGATCGCCGCGGCCATGGCCGTCCAGGGGTCGGCGGCGGCATAGGGGGCGTCGCTGCTCCCGGCCACCTTGATGCCGGCGCGCATCAGGCTGGCGCAGGGATAGAGGGCGGCGAGATCGGCCGCGTCCACCTCGGCCAGGTAGCGGTCGCCGCGCTCGGCCACGAAGCCTGGCTGGGTGACGACGGTGAGGCCCAGCCCGGCGATCTCCCGCGCCGCGTCTGGATAGATGATCCCGCCGTGCTCGATGCGGTCGCCGGGCTCGACGCCGGCCTGCCCGAAGGCGGCCAGCGTGAAGGCCAGTTCCCCAGCCGCGACGCAGTGGACTGCCACCTTCCGCCCCCAGGCGCGCGCCTGGGCGATGATCGCGCAGACCGCGTCCAGGTCCGGCAGGCGGTCGTCGTCGAGCAGCACCTTCACCGGTCCGACCTGGAAGCCGCCGTCGGCCGGAGCTTCCAGGAACCCGCCGCCCATCAGCATCAGTCGCTGACGCCATTCCCCCGCCGCGACGGCCTGGGCGAAGACGCCGGCCTGGGCCTGGTCATTGGTGACGCTGGCGTCGGTGACGCCGGTGACCCCACGCCGCGCGAGGTCGGCGCTGGCCCCGGCCAGGGACGGGGGGTTCCCGGCGAGCCGCCCGCGCAGCCAGTCGTCGCCGCGCCAGATGCGCCCCGTGGGCGCGCCGTGATCGTCGCGCTCGACGCACTGTGGAGTCTCTCCATCGGCGACACGATCCAGCGCCACGGAGTTCAGGATCCAGAGGCCGCCGGTGCGATGCTGGATGCGCACGGGACGGTCGGCGACCATGGCGTCCAGGGCGCGACGGTCCAGCGGCTCGCCGCCGGCCTCGTGATAGCCGACGCCCCGCAGCCACTCGCCCGGCGACAGTTCGCCCGCCTTGGTCCGCAGGGCCCGGCTGATCCCTTCGGCGGAGGTCTGACCATCCAGCTCTACGGAGGCGCCCTGGGCCGCCAGGCCGAACAGGTGGATGTGGTGGTCGATCAGGCCGGGCAGCACGGCCCCGCACCGGCCATCGAGGTCGGGCTCCCGGCCGGAGAGTCCCGTTCCGATCTCGACGATCCGCCCTCCCGCCACGCGAACATCGACACCCGGCCGGCCTTCGACCTCGACCTCGCGGATCAGCAGGTCGCGGCTCATGCGAACTCGGCCAAGATCGCGGCCGTGTGGGCGCCCATGACCGAGGCCGACCGGCGCTCGGGTCGCGCCTGGGGCGCAGCGAGCGGCGTATCGTTCCAGCGCCACCTTCCCTCGCCTCCCACGACCTCGCCCAGCTCGGCCTCGGCGATCGGATCGGCGGCGGCCACGAAGGCGGCGGCCTCGCGCAGGGCCACATCGACCAGCATGCCGCCGCCTGTGGCCAGGGCCTGGAGCGCGCCGGTCGCGGCCATCACCCCGGCGATCGGATCGGCCAGGGCGTCGCCCACGAACATCGGCCGGCCCGAACCGTCCCAGGCGACCAGGCCAGCGGCGGCCGCCGCGTCGTCTCCGAACCCCACCCGGTTTTTCCAGGGCCCCGTGCGGCCATAGGCGGTGAGGCTGACCCAGACGAGGGCGGGACTGGCCGCGAAGGCCGCTTCCAAGTCGACGCCGAGCTGTTCCAAGGCGCGGGGGCGGCTGCTCTCGATGACCAGGTCGGCGCGAGCGATCAGCCGGGCGAGCTGGCCCCGGCCCTCTGGCGTCGCGAAGTCGAGCACGACGGATTCGTGGCCGGCGTGGAGGCGGTCGAAGAAGGCGCGCGGGCCACGGCGCGCGGCGTCGGGACGCCCGGCGCTCTCCACCTTCACCACCCGCGCCCCGACCAGGCCCAGCAGCTGGCCGCAAAGCGGCCCCGCCCACAGGGAGGACAGGTCGATGACCAGCGGCTGACGCACGGCTTCCCCGCGCCCCGGCGCCAGGCGGACGACCCGTGAGCCCTCCCCGCGCGCGCGTTGCTGGGCGTCGTCCCGCCCGCCGACAACGGCGGCGGGAACGCCGAGTTCCTGGCCGGCGTCGGCCAGGTCGGCCGCCGCCCGCCGCCGCGCCGCACGCTGTAGCGCCGCCCAGGGCTCCTCGCCCAGGCCGCAGCCGATCCAGGCGGGGACCGCCTGCAGGTCGTCGATGCGGGCCAGGTTCGCCACCAGCCAGCCGTCGGCGGTCTCGATCAGGCGCGCGGTTCCATTGGCGGACGTCCGACCTCGTCGCGTCAGGCCCAGCTCCGCGGCCCGCTCCCCGAACAGCCTCATGTCGACCTCGGCGCCAGCGGTCCGCGCCGCGGAGAGCAGGGCCTCGATCCGTCCGGCATGGTCGCGGCGCGGCAGCGCGGGCGTGGCGTCTCCAGTCAGCAGGGCCAGGCCCGAGCGGGCCCACCGCGCGGAGGCGGGCGCCAGGTGCGCCACGCTCATCGGACCGGCTCCAGATGATCGACCAGTCCCCAGGCTTGGGCCTCACGGGCGTCGATGTCGAAGCCGCTCAGGCCCATGAAACAGGTCCGGTGGCGACCGATCCGGCGCGGCAGGCTCGCCGTGCCCCCAGCCCCGGGGATCAGGCCCATCCCCACCTCAGGGAGCCGGAACAGGGCCCCGGGATCGGCCACCAGGCGGGCGGCCGCCGCGGCGATCTCGATCCCACCGCCGATGGCGGCGCCCTGAACGAACACCGTCAGTCTCTCGCCCAGCTCGTCGGCCAGCCGCACCGGCGAGCGCTGGGTGCGGATGATGTGGGCCAGGGCCAGGTCGGCGGCCTGGCCAAACTCGTCCAGATCGCCGCCGGCGCTGAAAATGGGCCCCTCGCCCCTGAGCTCCACCCGGGCGATGGACGGATCGAGGCGGGCCAACCGCAGGGCCTCGGTGAGCTCGTCGCGCAGCCGCGCGCCGACCGCGTTGCGCGCCTCGGGTCGGGCCAGGGTGATGACCAGGGCGTCCTCGCGCCGCTCCAGGCGCACCTGGGGCGCAGGGGAGACCGGCCGTTCCCGGACCGGTCGGCCGGCCCGCCAGGCGCGGAAATCCGCCCCGCCCAGCAGGGCGGAATAGGCCAGGGATTCCAGGGTCAGCGCGCCCTCGAAATCGAGTTGGTCGCCCAGCCGCAACACACTGGCGAAAACCGCCGCGGCGGCCGGACTGCCCTGGACGGTTCCGCGCAGGGACGACAGCACGCTCTCCAGGCCGCGATCCCCGACCGACACCCAGGGTCGCGGCGGATGTGAAGCAGTTGTCAACACGATGTCAAAAACGTCGGCAATGCCGTCCGGCGTCCCGCCAACCGTGTCGATCCCGACGAGGACCGGCGCCCCCGCGCGGAGGGAGGCCGCGGCCTGGCGCACGGCTGCGCTGTCCTCGACGGCGACGGCCATCAGGGGTTCGCCGCCCAGGGCCGACAGGCTCTCGCCGCCTTCAGGGTCGAGGGCGGCGGCGAGGATCGCGTCAGCTGGCGGCCGCATCCTCATGATCCTTCGCCGAGACGATCTGCTCCTTCAGAACGCGGCGGAGCAGCTTGCCGGTCTCGTTATAGGGCAGCTCGGCGCGGAACAGGATATCGGCGGGAACCTTGGTGGAGCGCAACCGGCTGCGGACCCAGGCCTTCAGCTCCTCGGAATTGGCCTGCGTGCGCGACACCACCACGGCCGCCACCCGCTCGCCCCACTCGTCGTCGGGAACGCCCAGCACCGCCACGTCGGCCACCGAGGGATGGGCGCGCAGGGCGTCCTCGACCTCGCCGGGGGAGATGTTCTCGCCGCCGCGCACGATGACGTCGTCCAGCCGGCCCTCGATGAACAGATAACCGGCCTCGTCCAGCCAGCCGCTGTCCTTGGTGGGGAACCAGCCGTCGTCGCGGATCAGCTTGCGGCCCAGATATTCGCCGGAGATCTGCTCGCCCCGCACCCAGACCTCGCCGCTCTCGCCCAGCGGCACGGGCTCGCCGGCCGGACCGCGGATTTCCAGTTCCAACCCCGGCAGGGGCCGGCCGACGGAACCGAGGCGGCGGCGCACGGCCGGATCGTCCGAGGTGCGGGCCGCGCGATGATCGTCCGGCCGCAGCACCGAGATGGTCGAGCTGGTCTCGGTCAGGCCGTAGGCGTTGACGAAATTCACATGCGGCAGCCGGTTGAGCGCGCGCTCGATGACATTGGGCGGCATGCGCCCGCCGCCATAGGACAGAGAATGCAGGTGCGGCAGGCTCTCGCCCCGCGCCTCCAGCACGTCGAGGACGCGGCCCAGCATGGTCGGCACGACCATGGCGTGGGTGATCTTCTCGGTGACGGCGGCCTCGACCCAGGCCTCAGGCGTGAAGGCCGGCAGGTGGACGATGCGCCGGCCGCCATAGACGCCGGTCAGCACCGCCGAGACGCCGGCGATATGATAGGGCGGGACGCTGACCAGGGCTGCCTCGCCCTCCTCGGCGTCGGCGAACTCCACGGTGGAGATCACGTAGGAGGCCAGGTGCCGGTGGCGCAGGACGGCGGCCTTGGGCTCGCCGGTCGTGCCGCTGGTGAACAGCAGGACGGCGATGTCGGGCTCGACCTCGGGAAGTTCATGGTCGCGGCCAGCGCCGGCCAGGGCCGCAGCCTCGAACTGGCTGCGCGGGATGATCTCGACCCCCGGCACACCTTCGACCCGGCTCAACATGTCGTCATCCACCACCGCCACAGCCGGCGCGGTCCGCGCCAGCAACCGGCGCAGGTCCTCGTCGGGCAGCCGGTAGTTGAGCGGCGCGAACGGCCGGCCCAGCAGGCCGCTGGCGAAGATCGCCAGGGGGACCGCGGTGGAGTTCAGCCCGATGAAGACGACGTTGTCGCCCGGCCGGCGCGCCAGGTCGGCCGCCGCCGCGCGGGTCCGGGCCCAGAGTTCGGCATAGCTGACCGGAGCCGTCGCCAGGCCCATGGCGGGACGGTCGGCCAAGGCCTCGGCGGCCATTTCGAGGAGGAGCGCTGTGTGCATCCTATCAGTCCGAGGACGGCAGCTTCTTGGCGTCCTTGACCACCATCGGGCGGCCGTCGACCGACAGCGAGCCCTCGCCCGCCTTGGCGCAGAGCGCCTCCAGCCCAGTCTCGGCGTCGATGTAACGCTTGCCCAGCAGGCTGCCCCCGGCATGGTCCGGGGCGACCGTGGCGCCTTGCGGACGCTCATCGGCCGGCCCCAGCATCGGGACCCCGCCACAGGCCAGCACGACCTCGGCGTTCGGCGGGCGCACGACCACCGCCTCGGCGGCGCAGACGGCGCTCTTCCAGCGCGAGCCAGGTTTCAGGTTCATGCTCCGACGGCCTCCAACTGCGGCGTGACGCCAAGGTCGCGCGCGACCCGCTCCAGGCCGGCGATCTTTTCCTCGAGGCTGAGCTCGTCGGTGTTCGGCCAGACGTTCGGACCCCAGAGCACGATATTGTCAAAGCCCTCGCGCAGGAACCCGCCAACCTCGTCGGGATCGGCGGAGTGGGGACGGACATAGTATTCGAACGGCCGCCCTGCGGTGCCCCGCGCCTGGCGTTCACGCTCGATGACCGCGCGCAGTTCCAGCGCTTCCTCCAGCGACACCATGGCCGAATTGATCCAGGCGTCGGCCACCTCGGCCACCCGGCGCAGGGCCGGGCCGGTGTTGCCGCCGCAGACCAGCGGCACCTTCACCGCGTGGGGCGATATCTGCAGGGACTCGAAGGCGAAGTGTTTGCCGGAATGGGCGAAGAAGCCGCCGGCCCAGGCCTTCTTGAGGATCTCGATGGTCTCGTCCAGTCGCGCGCCGCGCTCGTTGAACGGCACGCCGATGGCGTCGAACTCCTCCTTCAGCCAGCCCGCCCCGGTTCCCAGTAGGAATCGGCCGCCGGAGATGTCGTGGGCGGTCACCGTGTGGCGCGCCAGGATCAGCGGATTGTTCATCGGCACGATGCAGATCGCCGTGCCGATCTTCAGCCGCTTGGTGGCGCCGGCCACCGCCCCCAGCAGGAACCAGGGATCGTAGATCCGTACGTCGGGCGCGATGATCTTGGATTCGCTGGCGGAGCCCTCCTTGGTCGGGTGGTGGCTGCCGTAGTTCTCCGGGATCACGTAGTGCTCGCCGAACCACAGGCCCTCGAAGCCCAACCGATCCGCGTGGACCGCGAGGTTCATCATGTCCTGCGGCGAATAGTTGTAGGTGGTGATCCCGACGGTGGGTCTGCGGCTCACGATTGTCTCACTCCCCGATTTTCTTGTTTTGTCACGCCGCCGGTCGCCATTGCGGCAAGGTCGGTCCGTTCGGAAGCGCCTGGAACCAGACCTCCATAGGCATGTCGGCCACCAGTGGCGGGGTCCCGTCCATATGGCCGATCAGACGTACCTCCGGCGCGTCGTCCAGTTCCACCACCACCAGGGTGTAGGGCGCCGGAAAGGCCGGGTGGATCTGATGGGTGACCGTGGTCCAGGCGTGCAGCCTTCCGGTCCCCTCGGCGTTGCGCCAAGCGGTGTCCCAGGCCCCGCAATAGGGACAATGGGCGGTCGGCGGATGCAGGGCGTGGTCGCAGGCGTTGCAGGCCCGGAAGACCAGGCGTCCCTCCGCCGCGGCCTCGAAGAATTCGTGGGTTTCTCGATCGGTGACGTTCGGGAACAGAGGATGAATGGTCATCATGACGCCTTTCGAAAGACGACGCTTGAGCCGACCGGCAGGGGTCCGCCGGTGACCAGGCAGGTTTCCGCCCCCGCGATCTGCATGTCGGCCTCGCCGCGCAGTTGCCGCACGGCCTGGACGATGTGGTTCATGCCGTGGACATAGCCCTCCGACAGGTGGCCGCCGCCGGTGTTGATCGGCAGGCTGCCGTCGCGGCGGATCGCCCCGCTGGCCGCGAAGGGCCCGCCCTCTCCCTTGGCGCAGAACCCATAGGCCTCGAGCTGCAGGATCACGCTGATGGTGAAACAGTCATAGAGCTGGGCGATGTCGATCTCGGAGGGACCGAGGCCCGCGCGCTTCCATAGCGTCTCGCCCGCGCGGCGGCCGCCGAGGTCGGTCATGTCCTGCCGCGTCACCACCGGGAACATCATCCCCGCCCGCCGGTCAGGCGGCGCGCCGCCCGCGACGCCGGAGATCAGCACCGACGGCTTGCGTAGGTCGCGGGCCCGCTCGGCGGTGGTGATCACCACGGCGCAGGCGCCGTCGGACTCCAGGCAGAAGTCGAAGAGCCGCAAGGGCGTGGAGATCATCCGGGCCGACAGGTACTCGTCCATGGTCAGCGGCTTGGACTGCATCTGGGCGTGCGGCGTCAGGTTGGCGTGCTCGCGGCAGGCCAGGGCCACCGCGCCCAGTTGCTCGGCCGTGGTGCCGTATTCCAGCATGTGGCGCTGGGCCATCAGGGCGAAGGTCTGCCCCGCGCTCAGCAGGCCATAGGGCAGGTAGTATTCGTCATAGGTGCCGAAACCGCCGACCGTCTCGGCGCCGACCCGCTGGCCCGAGCCGCCCAGGCGCGCCTCGGAGCGTCCGTTGAGCGAACGGAAGGCGATCACCGTCTTGGCCTGGCCCGACAGGATAGCGCCGATGGCCAGGCCCATCATCATGCAGGGCGCGACCCCGCCCGGCCCGGTGTCGCCCCAGTAGCTGAGATTGTTCACGCCGAGCGCCGCGGCGAGGCTGTAGGGCGTGACCGTGTCGACGTCGGCCCGGACGATGCCGTCCACGTCGTCGACGGTCAGGCCGGCGTCCTCCAGGGCCTTGAGCGCGGCCTCGGTGGCGAGCGACAGGACGCTGCGGCCGGAGTCCCGCGCGAAGGCCGTCTGGCCGATCCCGGCGACGGCGCACTTGTCGCGCCCGAGGAAGGCGGTCTCATCGTCCAGCATCAGGCGTGCTCCGTGGTCTTGGTCGCGAACTCGGCCAGCACGGCCTTGGTGTCGGCCCCCAGCTTCGGCGCCGCTGTGCGCGCCACCTCGCCGAAGGTCGAGAAGCGATAGGCCGCGCCGGGATAGGGGACGGTCCCGACGCCCTCGTGCTCGACGTCGACGAAGAACTTTCGGGCGATCAGATGCTCGTCGGCGAACAGGTCCTCAGGCGCGTTCAGCACACCGATGGGCAGGCCCATGGCCTGGCCTTCCTTGTACATTTCGTCCGATCCGTGGACGAGGAAGAAGCACTCCACCAACTCCTGGATCTGGTCGAAATTGGCCTGCCGGTAGGCGACGTCGGAAAAGTCCGGCTCGGTGAGCTGGGCGGCCATGCCGTGGCCGTCCATCCAGCGAACGAGGGCCTCCCAGGACTTGGGCTCAGCGACGATCAGCACGAAATAGACGAAGCGGTCGTCGGCGCAGCGGAACAGGGCCGGCTGGGTCGGCGAGGGCTGGGCGTGGCGGCAGGTCTGCCGCTTCACCTGGACCTTCGGATAGAACCAGTAGGGATTGGCCAGCTCCACATTGACCGCGCAGGCCTCGTGCATGGAGACGTCGAGCAGCTGGCCGAGGCCCGTCTTCTGCCGTTCCAGCAGGGCCAGCATCACCGCGATGTGGGCAAAGCTGGCGGCGGAGTGGTAGCCCTGATTGCCGCCAGGCCGGATCGGCGGGATCGAGTGGTCGTCATAGCCGCAACTGTTCAGCGGCCCGCCCGCGGCCAGGGCCACGAGGTCGGAAGACTTGTAGTCCGCCCAGGGCCCGGTCAGACCGAAGGCGGTCACCGACAGCACGATAAGCTTCGGGAAGGTCTGCGTCAGGGCCTCGAGGTCGAGCCCAGCCGCCTTCAGGGCGGCGGGCTGCAGGGTGCAGACGAAGATGTCGGCGCGGCCCAGCAGGGCCACCAGCGGCGCGGTCCCGTCCGGTCCGCCCAGGTGGACGGTCACGCTGGCCTTGTTGGAATTGTAGAACCAGAAATTGAGGCTGGCGTCCGGCCCGGTCTGGCCCCTGGCGAAAGGGCCGACCGCGCGGGACGGCGCGCCCTGCGGCGGCTCGAGCTTGATCACCCGCGCACCCATCTCGGCCAGCAGCCGGCCGACATATTCGCCGGCCGGATCCTCGGCCAGTTCGATCACGTTCAGGCCGGTCAGGGGGTGCGGCAGTCCGGATTGCGGCTGCATCTCAGATCACCCCCTCGGCGGCCAGCTCTTCGTATTCGTCGTCCTCCACCCCCAGCAGGGTCTTGAAGACATGAGCGTTGTCCTCGCCCAGCAGCGGCGCGGAGCGCCAGTTCTCCTGCACCGTTCGCGAGAACTGGACCGGCGTGCCTTCGAACAGCGCCTCGCCGATCACCGGATGGTCCAGCTCGAAGAACAGGCCGCGGCCGGCGATCTGCGGGTCATGGTCGATGGTGTCCTCGGTGGTCTGCACCGCCCCGGCCGCCACGCCCCGCGCCTGCAGGGCGTGCATCAGCTCGTGGCGGTCCTTGTCGCGGGTCCACTCCGCCAGCCGAGCGTCCAGCGCTTCCTGGTTGGCGAAGCGCGCCGCCTGGCTGGAAAAGCGCGGATCGCGCGTCCAGTCCTGGTCGCCGATCGCCGAGCGCAAACCCCGCCACTCCTGGTCGTTGAACACCGCGATGGCGATCCAGCGATCGGACCCCGCGCAGGGATAGACCCCGTGCGGCGCCGCGTCCGGGTGTTCCAGCCGGTTGCCGGGGGGATAGTCGGGCCCGCGGGTCGAGCGGCCATTCACCGCCACATCCAGCAGGATCGGGCCCAGCAGGTTGATCCCGGCCTCCACCGCCGAGACGTCGATCTCCGCGCCGACGCCGGTGATGTTGCGGTGGTAGATCGCCGTCAGCAGGGCCGAGGCGTTGAAGAAGGCGGCCTCGTTGTCCATGTAGGACAGCCCCCAGCCGGAGGGCTCCTCGCCCGGCAGGCCGCTGATGTGGGAGATGCCGCTGACCGCCTGCACCACCGGCCCGTAGCTGCGGTATTCCGCGTGCGGCCCGGAATGGCCGAAACCGCTCATCCGGGCGAAGATCACGTTGGGCGACAGCTCGTTCAGCCGGTCATAGACCAGGCCCCAGCGCTCCATCACCCCGGGGGCGAAGTTCTCGGTCACCACGCTGGAGGCGGCGATCAGCCGGTCGGCCAGCGCCCGGCCCTTGGCCGTGCGCATGTTGATGGTCACGCCCAGCTTGTTGCGATTGTAGTTGTTGAACAGGCCGCCCTTGTTGGGATCGGGATTGGCGTCCTCCTCCCCATAGGTCCGGGCCTCGCCCTTATAGATCGGCAGGCGCCTGGGCATGTCGAGCCGGTTGCGGTCCTCGATGCGGATCACCTCGGCGCCGAAATCGGCTAGCAGGCGGGTGGCGCAGGCGCCCACCCCCATCCAGCAGAAATCGGCCACCCGCACGCCGGCCAGCGGACCCTGGCGAGCCCTAGGCCGACGCGAATCGGCGGCGATCTGGGATGAGAGATGGGGGGCGCCCGAGGCGCTCTGCTGCTGCATGATCACTGCGCCCGGACCGGGGCTCCTCCGCTCGGACATGGTTGTTTGCGAGCCGCGGCCCGGCCTCCTGGAGACCGATGGGGCGCCGAAGTTCGCCTTCGTCCGTTATAATCATCATTATGAACTTGAGTTGCTCGATGTCAATGTCACGATGCTGGCGGGAAGTCTCCGTGTGTCCTAATTAGGGTACGTCGCCGGCTTGGTTCGGACCGCCACCAAGGGCGGGCCGTCAGACGGGATTAGCTGTTAGGGGATTGCGACCATGCCGCCACGTCCAAGGGCTCGCGGTCAGGAGAAAACGATGCCGGCCTCGCCGCCGCCGAAGGCCCCGCGACCGCTCGGCGCCTGGGAGATGACCCGCCGAACCTCCAAAACGTCCGAGATCGTGGCGCTGGAGATCGTCCGCGACGTGGTCTCCCAGAAGCTCAAGCCAGGCGATCGCCTGCCGCTCGAGGCCGAGATGCTCATCCAGTACCGGGTCAGCCGCTCCTCCCTGCGCGAAGCCCTGAGGCTGCTCGAGGTCCAGGGCCTGATCGCCATCCGCCCCGGGCCGGGCTCGGGCACCGTGGTCGGCCAGGTGCTGCCCGGCAATCTTGCCCGCACGCTCACCCTCTATCTGCACATGTCGGGCGCGACCTATGACGAGCTGCTCAACGCCTGGAGCGCCAGCGAGCCGATGCTGGCCCGGCTGGCGGCGCAGAATCCCGATCGCGCCCTGGTGCGTGAGACCCTCACACCGTTCCTCTCCGAGGACCATGGCGGCAAGCACGGCAAGTGGGAGGTCGTCGAGGGGCTGGACTTCCACGAACGCGTCGCCGACCTCGCCGCCAATCCAGTCCTCGCCCTGGTCCTGAATTCGATCGGCTACATCGTCACCGAGCAGGTGCTGACCAACGCCGAGCGCGGCGAGCTGGAGGAGAGGATCGTCCACGATCACAGCCAACTGGCCGAAGCCATGATCGCCGGCGACGCCGACAAGGCCGCTCGCCTGATGGCTGAGCACGTTCGCCACATCGTCGAGGACTTCAAATCCTTCTGGCCGCGCAAGGTCGGCGAGAAGATCCAGTGGCGCTAATCGGCTAGAGCGTGACCGCTCTTAGCTGAATCGGGATTCCGGATATCTGCGGATCATGATTCAAGGTCCAGGCTGGGCAGGAGGCCAGCTTGGATGGGTCGGCCGTATTCTCTGGATCTTCGGGATCGCGTGGCTCGGTTCGTGGTGGCGGGCGGGACCTGCCGTGAAGCGGCGGAGCGGTTCGGGGTAGGCGTGGCGACGGCGGTGCGCTGGTCGCAGCGGTTGCGGACCACGGGCAGCGCTGCGGCGCGTCCCATGGGCGGAGCCCGGCCGCTGGTGCTGGCCGGTGAGCGAGATTGGCTCATGGGACGGATCGCCGAGGCGCCGGACCTGACGCTGCGAGCGATCCGGGCCGAGCTGGCGGATCGCGGCGTGATGGTCAGCTACGACGCGGTGTGGCGCTTCTATCTGCGCCAAGGCGTGACGTTCAAAAAAAAGCCTGCACGCCGTCGAACAGGACCGTCCGGACGTGGCCAGGAAGCGCGACCGCTGGAGACGCTACCAGGCCAGGCTTGATCCCCGCCGCCTGGTGTTCATCGACGAGACCTGGGCCAAGACCAACATGACCCGCAGCCACGGCCGCTGCGCCAGGGGCCAACGGTTGGTGGCCAAGGTCCCGCACGGCCACTGGAAGACCATGACCTTCGTCGCCGCCCTGCGCTGCGACCAGATCACCGCCCCGGTCGTGCTCGACCAACCCATCAACGGCGAGTGGTTCAGGGCCTATGTCGAGCAGGCCCTGGTCCCCACTCTCAAGCCGGGCGACGTGGTGGTCATGGACAACCTCGGCAGCCACAAGGGCAAGGCCGTCCGACGCGCCATCCGCCGGGCCGGCGCCCACCTGCTCTTCCTGCCGCCCTACAGCCCCGACCTGAACCCCATCGAGCAGGTCTTCGCCAAGCTGAAGACCCTGCTGCGCAAGGCCGCCGAACGCACCGTCGAGGCCACCTGGCGCCGCATCGGCCAACTCC
>NZ_JAUYOJ010000131.1 GCF_030697925.1 Phenylobacterium sp.
GAACTCCTCGAACGAGCCCTCGTCCAGCAACAGCTCCAGACGCTCGCGCGCCGTCAGCTTGCCCTTGGCGTGCTGCGAGGCGATCCGACGCTCCCCGCCCCCAAGACGCGCCTCCGAACGACGGCGCTCTAGCTCTTCGAGCACTTGCTTGGCGCCAGCTGTCGCCAGACTGCCAACGGGTTTGTTCACGGCGATGACCCGGGTTGAAGCGTCCCGAAAATGGAGCGCATCGCCGCGATAGGCGCCTGCGGAGGTGACGTCACGTGAATAGAGGCGCTATTGTAAAATTCGTGCTTCACAAAAACACATTCTGCGAATTTGCAAATGCAACAGAAACTCTTCGTCGGCCCCAAGGTTCGCCGCCTGCGCGAGGCCCGGGGATGGAAGCTTGAGCCTTGCGCTACAAGGCTTGGCGTCTCGATCAGCTACCTTTCCCAGATCGAGGCCAACCAGCGGCCGGTCACCGCCAGGGTGTTGATCGCCATGATGCGCGTGTTCGATGTGGACGCTCAATCCCTCGACGCGGACGATGACCAACGGCTGATCGCCGACCTGCGCGAGGCCACCGCGGAATGGACCGACGAGGCGCCGGCGCCCTCCCTGGCCGAGCTGAAGCATGTGGTGACCAACGCCCCGAACTTCGCGCGCCACTATCTCGACCTGCACCGCGCCCACCGCCGAGCCGGCGAGCGCCTGAACGCCACCGACGAGGCCATCGCGCTCGACGAGACCGTCGCCGCCAGCGCCCTGCTGCCCTACGAAGAGGTCCGCGACTTCTTCCACTACAAGAACAACTACATCCACGCCCTGGACCTGGCGGCCGAGGCCTTGCACGACCGCTGCGGCTTTAGTCCCGACCTGCCGCTCGAGACCGCGCTGGAGATCTATCTCCGCGACCGGCTGAAGGTGCGGGTCCGGCGCAGCGCCGCCGGCGACCTGATGCGCCGTTTCGACTCCGGAACCCGCGAGCTGATGCTCAACGCCGCCCAGCCGGCGGAGACCCGCTCGTTCCAGATGGCCTGCCACATCGTCGCCGTGGAGCTGGGCGAGCTCATCGAGGCGGAGCTGGCGGTCTCGGAACTGCGCAGCCCCTCGGCGGTGGAGATCTGCCGCATCAGCCTGACCAACTACGCCGCCGGCGCCCTGCTGCTGCCCTACGAGACCTTCCGTCACGCGGCCCAGGACCTGCGTCACGACATCGACCTGCTGTCGCTGCGCTTCCAGACCAGCTTCGAGCAGACCTGCCACCGGCTGAGCACCCTGCAGCGGCCGGGCGCGCGCGGCGTGCCGTTCTATTTCGTCCGCGTCGATCCGGCCGGAAACATCACCAAGCGCCACAGCGCCACGCGCTTCCAGTTCGCCCGCTTCAGCGGCGCCTGCCCCCTGTGGAACGTGCACGAGGCCTTCGGCCGCGATGGACGGATCCTGACCCAGGTGGCCGAGATGCCGGACGGCGCACGCTATCTCTGCCTGGCCTGGGGCATCCTCAAGCGCTCCGGCGCCCACGGGACCCCCGACCGCCGCTATGCGCTCGGCCTCGGCTGCGAGGTCCAGTACGCCGACGCCCTGGTCTATTCCGACGGGGTCGACCTGCAGGGGCCGCCCGAGCGCATCGGAGTGAGCTGCCGCATCTGCGAGCGCGACGACTGCCAGCAGCGCGCCTTCCCGCCGGTGGACCGAGGCTTCACCGTCTCGCGGTCGGAGCGCTCGATCGTGCCCTTCTCGCTCACCACGCCCAAGCGTGACCGCGCCTAGACCCGGCCGCTCAAGCCCGGATTGACTCCCGCCTCGCCCCGGATAATACATCGTATTAAATCGGGAGCGGCTAAATGCCCGCCATGGGAAACGCACGGGTCGAGGACGTCGCCGAGGGCACGGTCGACCAACTGCTGTCGGTCGCCGAGCGCCTGTTCGCCGAGCGCGGGGTCGAGCAGGTGGCCCTGACCCACATCGTCGCGGAGTCCGGGCAGAAGAACCGCTCGGCGGTGCACTACCACTTCGGCTCCCGCGCCGGGGTGCTGGCGGCGGTCATGAACCGCCGGCTGGCGCCCATCAACGCCAGGCGCGAAGCCCTGATCGACGCTCTGCCGCACGACGCCGCGCCGCTGGATATCGTTCGGGCCACCATCGCCCCGCTGGGTCTGGCGGTGGTCGAGGCGCCCTGGGGCGCGGACTATCTCAGCATCCTGGCCCAGGTGACCTTCCATCCCCGGCTGCTGGGTGAGCAGGGCGTCGACGACGCCCTGCTGAGCGGCATCCGCCGGACCAAGCGACGGCTGGCCCAGGTCGTGCCGCACGTCTCGACGGCCTTCGTGGACCAACGCCTGAGGTGGTTGATCGACAGCGTGGTCTTCGCCATGGCCCGCTGGGCCCGCGACACGTCGAAGGTCCGACAGACCCCCGCGGCCATGGCCGCCCTCATCGAACAGCTCGCCGCCTACGGGACCGCCGGCCTGCTGGCGCCCGATCCGGCCCCCGGAGACTTGAAGCCATGAGCAAGACGACCCCCGCCGGAGAAGACTTCCAGGGCGTCATCGGACGCACCATCCCGGAATCCCAGCCCTGGTGGCCGGCGTCCAAGATCAAGCCGGGCTCGCCCAATGTGGTGCTGGTGGTGCTGGACGACACCGGCTTCTCGCACTTCGGCTGCTACGGCTCGACCCTGGCCACGCCGAACATCGACGCCCTGGCCGCTGGCGGCCTGCGCTTCACCGGTTTCCACACCACCGCGCTATGCTCACCGACCCGGGCCTGCCTGCTCACCGGCCGCAACCACCATGCGGTGGGCATGCGGGCGATCTCCAACTTCGACACCGGCTATCCGAACATGCGCGGCGCCGTCCCGCGCTCGGCCGCGACCCTGGCCGAGATCCTGCGCGACAACGGCTATGGGACCTACGCCACGGGCAAGTGGCACCTGGCGCCCATGGCCGAGTGCTCCGCCGCCGGCCCCTATACCAACTGGCCGCTGCAGAAGGGCTTCGACCGCTATTATGGCTTCCTGCAGGGGGAGACCGACCAGTTCTTCCCCGAACTGACCCACGACAACCACTTCATCGACGCCCCCGGCGGTCCGGAGGACGGCTACCACGTCTCCGAGGACATCGTGGACCGTTCGGCTGGCATGATCCGCGATCAGGTCTCGCTGGTGCCGGAGAAGCCGTTCTTCCTCTACCTGGCCTTCGGGGCCATGCACTCGCCCCACCAGGCGCCGCAGGCCTATCTCGACAAGTGGCGCGGCAAGTTCGACGCTGGCTGGGACGTGGCCCGCGAGGAATGGTTCGCCCGCCAGAAGGCGCTGGGAATCATCCCGCCCGACACCAGGCTCGCCCCGCATAACCCCGGCGTCCGTCCGTGGACGGATCTTTCGGTCAACGAGCAGCGTTTCGCCGCCCGGCTGCAGGAAGCCTTCGCCGCCATGCTGGAGCACACCGACGACCAGATCGGCCGGCTGGTCGCCTTCCTGAAGTCCATCGACCAGTTCGACAACACGCTCCTCATCGTCATGTCCGACAACGGCGCCAGCCAGGAGGGCGGCGCCACCGGCGTGCTCGACGAGATGAAGTGGTTCAACGGCATCCGCGAGAGCGTCGACGAGGCGGTGTCGCGCCTGGACGACATCGGCGGCCCCAATAGCCACTGCAACATCCCCTGGGGATGGGCCCAGGCCGGCAACACCCCGCTCAAGTGGTACAAGCAGAACACCCACGGCGGCGGGGTTCGTGATCCGCTCATCGTTCACTGGCCGAACCGCGTCACGGCCGGGGGCGAGACCCGCGACCAGTTCTGCCACGTGATCGACATCGCCCCGACCATCATCGACGCCCTGGGAATCGAGACCCCCACCGTGGTCGCCGGCGTTCCGCAGACGCCCGTCCACGGGGTGAGCCTCAAGCCCACCTTCGCCGACGCCGGCGCCGCGCTGGATCGCGGGCCGCAGTATTTCGAGATGCTGGGCCATCGGGGCATCTGGAAGGACGGCTGGAAGGCGGTCACCCACCACACGCCCGGTCAGCCCTTCGACGAGGATCGCTGGGAGCTCTACCACCTGGCCGAGGACTTCTCGGAGCACGACGACCTGGCCGAGACGAACCCTGAGAAGCTCAAGGAGATGGTCGACCTATGGTGGGCCCAGGCCGAGATCCATGGCGTCCTGCCGCTGGACGATCGCCCGGCCATGGCCTTGTTCCGCGCCTCGATGCGGCCGGGCCTGCCCGCCTCACGCAACCGCTTCGTCTACTATCCTCCGCTCTCGCACCTGGTCTCCGACGCCTGCCCCTCGGCGGCGCGGGGCTGGACCACGAGCCTCGAACTGGAACACCCGGCGGGAGACGGCGACGGCGCCCTCATCGCCCGCGGCAGCCTGAACAGCGGCTTCGTGCTGTTCGTGAAGCAGGGGCGGCTGGTCTTCGACTACAACGAGTTCCACGAGCATACGCGGCTGACGGCGGCCACGCCGCTGACGGCGGGCCCGCATGAAATCGGCCTGGTCGTGACCCGCACCGCCGACGGCGGCGGCGATGTGGTCCTGTCCGTCGATGGCCAGGTCGTGGCCAGCGGCCGGGTCCCGCGCCTGCTGTTCATCGTCTCATCGACGGGTATGGACCTCGGCCGCAGCCTGTCGCCCGTGGTCGACGACTACGCCGCGCCCTTCGCCTATCCCGGCAAGATCGCCAAGGTCGTGTTCGAGACGCCGGAAAGCATGCCCAAGGGCGAGGTGAAGGCCCAGGTCCGCGCGGAGATGGTGCGGCAGTAGCCTTAGCCGATCGGAGGGTCCTCGACCGGCGGCTCGGGCGTGTCGGCCGCCGGCGGGACCAAGGCGTCGATCGGATCGGCGATCGGCGGCGGCGGCAACGGCGCGGCCGCCGGCGGGCCGACAGGGATCGGCTGTTTCGGGACCCGCTTCAGCGCCACGCTCATGAAGCTGCGCCAGAGCTCGGCCGGCGCCCCGCCGCCGGTGACCC
This sequence comes from Phenylobacterium sp., assembly GCF_030697925.1. Classification (GTDB taxonomy): domain Bacteria; phylum Pseudomonadota; class Alphaproteobacteria; order Caulobacterales; family Caulobacteraceae; genus Phenylobacterium. Next base: position 4,965 of record NZ_JAUYOJ010000131.1, read on the forward strand.
GACCCATGGGCGCCCCGTCGTCGCGGCCCATCCAGACCACGGTGGTGAAACCGCCCGTATAGCCGGCGAACCAGGCGTCCTTGTAGTCGGAGGTGGTGCCGGTCTTGCCGGCCAGGTCATAGCCCGGGATCGCCGCCCGGGTTCCGGTGCCCGAGACGATCACGGTGCGCAGCATCAGGTTCAGGTCGCTGAGCGGCGGATTGGCCACCACCGGCTGCGGCGCCGCGGCCTTGCGCTGGTAGAGCACGGTCCCGCCGGTGGTGCGGATGCGTTCGATGCCGTAGGCGCTGACCCGATAGCCGCCGTTCGAGAAGGTCGCATAGGCCTGGGCCATCTCCAGCGGCGAGACCAGGGTGGTGCCCAGCGCCATGGCCGGATCGGTGTTGATCGTCGAGACGATGCCCACCCGGTGCGCCGCCGCCGCCACATTGGGCCGGCCCACCTCGTCGGCCAGCCGCGCCGCCACGGTGTTGATCGACTGGGCCAGCGCCACCTGCAGGGTGATCGGTCCCAGATAACCCTCGTTGTAATTGCGCGGCGACCAGGTCCCGATAGTCAGGGGCTCGTCCACCACCGGCATATCGGGAACCCGTCCGGCCTCCAGGGCGGCCAGATAGACGAACGGCTTCCAGGCCGAGCCCGCCTGTCGCTTGGCGGTCACCGCCCGATTGAACGGGCCCTTGGCGTAGTCGACGCCGCCGACCATGGCCCGCACCCGCCCCTGGCCGTCCACGGCGACAAGCGCGGCCTGCGACACCTGCTGGGCCTGGTGGCGCGCCAGGACGGAGCTGGTGGTCGCCGCCGCGACACTCTCCAGGCCGAGGTCCAGGGTGGTCTCCACCACCACGTCCTGTTTGGGCTGGCCGACCAGCTGGCGGCGCTGGCCGTCCAGCCAGTCGACGAAATACTGCGCCGAGGCGCTCGACGCCGACGGGGCGACCTTCAACGGCCGGGCGCTCGCCTTGGCGCGCTGGGCGGGGGTGATGGCCCCGATCTCGACCATGGCGTTCAGCACCAGGGCCGCCCGCTGGGCCGCGCGCTGCGGCTGTTCGGCCGGATTGTAGTTGGTGGGCGACTTCAGCACCCCCGCCAGGGTCGCCGCTTCCTGGATGGTCAGGCGCGCGGCGGGCTTGTTGAAATAGCGCTGCGACGCCGCCTCCAGCCCATAGGCCCCGCCGCCGAAATAGACCCGGCTCAGATAGAGGGCGAGGATCTGGCGCTTCGAATAGGTGCGCTCGAGCTGGACGGCGTAGAGCAGCTCCATAGCCTTGCGCTCGACCGTACGGTCGGAGGTCAGGAACAGGTTGCGCGCCAGCTGCTGGGTGATGGTCGAGGCGCCCTGGGTCGCGCGCCCCTCGCTGACCCCGGCGATGATCGCCCGGCCTATGCCCACCGGATCGAAGCCGGTGTGCTCGTAGAACCGGCGATCCTCGATGGCGATGAAGGCGGCCGGCACATGGGGCGGCAGCTTGGCCAGGTCGACGGGCGGGCCGTAGCGTCCGCCGCGCACGCCCAGCATCGCGCCGGACCGGTCGACATAGGTGACCTGAGGATCGCGCCGGATCTCCGGCAGGCGCGGCAGTTCCGGGGCGCCCGCGAGCAAGGACGCGGCGGCGGCGAACACGATCACCAGGCAAGCTCCAGCGTGGCGGGCGTCCCAGCGCCCGTCCGACAAGCTCCTTCTGTCGCCTCAGCGACCGCCGGCAAACATAATTCGCGGTAATATGGGTTAAGGCCGGACGTCCCGACGCCGAGACTGCGACGCTCTGACACCTTTGGGTAAGGGCTACGTGCTTAACTCGGTCGACTTGGAGAGACGCGTGCGGAATTTCGTTCTCGATAACGCCAGCGAGCTGGAACGACGGTCGATTTCCCGCGCCGGGGATCGCCGCGCCAGTCCGCGCGAGAGCGTCAGCCTGCCGGCTTTCCTGCTGTCGGCCGGCGGTGAACTGGTCTCCTGCACCATCGTCGACAGGTCCCTCGAGGGCTTCCGCATCGATCTCGGTGAGGGTGGGCCAGCCGTTCCCGACCGCTTCCTGATGGTCGACATTCTGGGCGGCATCGGCCACGAGGCCCAGGTCGCCTGGCGCGGCGGTTCGTTCGTCGGCGCCCGCTCGCTGCGCCGCCACGACCTGCACGAGCCCCAGGGTGGCGTCGCCGCCGAGCTGAAGAAGGCCTGGGCGCGCGCGCTGGCCTAGCGCCGCTTCACGCGGCTTCCGTATGGCTTTCGCGTAGGGCCGCGGCCACCTGGGCGCTCTCGATCTCCAGTGCGGAACCGACCTCCGGCCCGAACGATCGGCCGCGCGCGATCTCGCGCCGCACGAAGCGGCAGAAGCGGTCGGCCTCCACATAGAAATGCACGTTGGACTGCGGATGGTCGGCCCAGTAGTCGGAGGCCACGGCCCGCAGGTCATGGCCCAGCGCCTTGCACAGCCGCGGCGTGTTCAGCGCCAGCGGCGCCAGGCGGTTGGCCCTGTAGACCATGCAGGAGCAGGCCATGCCAGGATGGCGTACGATCCCCTCCAGCCTACCCGCCTCCCGGTCGGTGAGCTGGTAGCGGCGCATCAGCAACGAGGGATCGATCTTCACCGCCATGCACAGCTCCGGCGAGGCCGTGAGGTCGGCGAGCGCCTGCTGGAAGTCAGCCAGCATGGGCCAACCTCCGGCGCGGCGCCCAGGTCTCGGCGAGCTCGTGCATCCGCTCCAGCTCCGGGATCAGGCCGTCGGCCAAATCCTCGTAATAGGTCTCCTGGAACTCATAGGTGATGGCCCGCAGGTTGGGGAAGCCGGCCACGTGGGCGAAGGCGGTCTCCCACACCGGCTCCGGCGTCAGGCTGGAATGGCTGTCCATGTAGAAGCCGGCGAAATCGTCGCCGCCGCCCAGGTGGATCTCGATCACCGCGGCCGGGTCGAGCTGGGCGATATAGGCCTCGGGCGTCTCGCCGCCGTTGCGCCAGTTCACATAGAGGTTGTGCAGGTCAAGCAGGGTCTCGCAGCGGCCCTCGGCGTGCAGCCGGTTGAGGAACTGCGGCTCGGTCATGTCGGGATCGGGGACCGGGGTGAAGAAGGCGCCGTTCTCGAGCGCGATGGGGCAGCCCAGGGCCTGGCGTAGCCGCGCGGCCTTGCCGGCCACGATCCCATAGACCTCGTCGTCGTAGGCGATGGGTAGGCCCAGGCCCGCCTGGGCGTTGGGCACGGCGCCCTTGGGGGTGATGAAGACGCTGAGGTGCTCGCTGAACCAGGAAAACCCGATGTCGGCGGCGAGCTCGGCCACCGCGTCGACGAAGGCCTCATCCAGCGGCATGGCGCTGGGCAGCGACAAGCCGATGCCATGCCCGGCCGTCAGCCGGCCTTCGGCGCAGCGCCGCAGCTCGTCGATGGCGCCCAGGGTGCGGTGGAAGCGGCGTCCCTGCGCGTTCGGGCCGAAGTCGTACCAGAGCCGGTCGGGCATCACGCCCAGATACTCCACCAGGTCCGGCGCCTGGGCGATCAGCAGCGGACTGACCGGATTGTAGAGCAGTCCGACGGTGGGGCGGGTCATGGCGATCCTGCTTGCTATTGAAGGATCCGGCCCCGCCCTCCGCGGGTCGAGGGCGGGGCCGGACGCGTTCAGCCGAAGCGTTGGCCAAGATCGACGCGGATCACGTCCTCGAAATCGTCCTCGATCACCACCTTGATGCGACCGGACAGGCAGTTGCAGCCGGTGTGCTTGTGGATCAGCTCCAGGATCGACTTGCTGACGATGCTGAAGTCCTTGTCGACGAAGTCCCCAGGGGTCGAGACCTTGAGGACGGAACTGTCGAGCCCTTGCACAAGGCTCATTTGGGCATAGCGCCCCTTCGTTGCGACAGCGGCAGTCATGGGTGTTTCCTCCAAGAAACGCCCGGAAGTCATATCACCGACAACAATGTTCGTCGATCAATAATACTTGATCTATTGACTGAATTGGTAAATATCGACTAACCAAAGCTGAATAGTCAAGCTTATTTACTCTAAGTATAAGTAAACTTCTTTCTTGTTGGGGCAATTGTCAAGCTTGGTGTCCGAGAGGTCGCTCCAGCGCGCGCTCGGGGCGGCCAGGCCCACGAAGACCTGGACCGAAGCTGAGCCGCCACCGGCGATCACCTGGCCTAGGCTGGATCGCCGGGCTTCCGCGCCCGGCTGATGATCAGCGAGAAGGTGAGGCCCACCAGCACCATGTGGCAGAACATCTGGTTGAACACCGGGAACCAGCCGTGCGGCGGCTTGTAGGCGGCCAGCGACAGCGGCACGACCAGGTAGTTCATGAAGAAATAGAAGCCGAATCCAAAGGCCGGGCCGGCGATCCAGGGATGGCGGTTCATGGCCGGCAGCCTGCGGCTGGCGAGATAGTAGAAGGTCGCCGCCCCCAGCATGATCAGGGTGTGGGCCGCCATGCCCAGGGCCGCCGTGGCCGCCCCGCCCGCGAACGCCGCCTTGCCCAGCAGGCCGCTGGCCACCGACTGCAGGATGCGCTCGGCCGGAACGCCCTTCAGGCTCCAGATGATGATCGGATTGGAGATGTCGAGGACCGCGGCGAGCAGCCCGGCGCCCAAGATCGCCTCAGTCGGACGCAGGGTCCGCCGGGCGCGCGATTCTGCGAGAGCGGTCAAGGTCGTAACTCCCAATGGCGTGTCGGATATCGCGAAAAAATCGGGGCGGCGGAGGGGAACCGCCGCCCCGGAGTAGGGCCTCTTGGAGCTTAGAAGCGGAGCTTGATCTGTCCGAAGGCGCGGCGGCCGATCACGTCATAGCTGGACGGGTCGGTGCCGGACTGGACGTTCGGGGCGTAGAGACGCGGCTGCTGGTCGGCCACGTTGTTCACGCCAAGCTTGATCTCGACATTGTCCGTGACGCCCCAGGTGGCGTCCAGGTCGATGTAGTAGGTCGCCGGGACGTTGGAAGGCACGCCGGCCGTGCCGAGGAAGGTCTCG
>NZ_JAUYOJ010000132.1 GCF_030697925.1 Phenylobacterium sp.
CAGGGGCGCGCGCTGGACGTTTTCGGCCAGGCTGTCCTCCTCGGCGATCCCGTCGGTGCGGACGACGCAAGGCACGGGCGCGGTGCGGGCCAGGCGCTTCTGCTTCACCAGCCGTTCCAGCGCCCGATAGCGGCGACCGCCGGCCGGGATTTCGAACATGCCGGTCTCGGCGCCGTCGGCGTCGAACACAGCTCGCACGGTGATGCTCTGCAGCAGGGTGCGCCGGGCGATGTCCTCGGCCAACTCCTCGATTGAGACGCCGGCCTTGACGCGCCGGACGTTCGACTGGCTCAGCACCAGCTTGTTGAAGGGGATGTCGCGCGAGGCGCTGAGGACGATCTTCTGAACTTGGGTCATGGGAAGGCTCCATGACGGGCCGGCCGCGAGACCTTCTCTCGACCTTCAAGCCCGTCACGAAGCTCCCCGCCCATCTCTTCCTCTCTGGCCGATCCGCAACCCCGGCGACACAGATTGGACGCCGGTCACGCGGCCTCCACCGCGGCCGGCGCTTCTGGTCGGAAGGCCAAGAGATAGTCCGCCGCCTTCGACGCGGCGCTGGCGGCGCGGACGATGGCGCGATTGTCCTCGCGCAGAACCTCCAGCCAGGCGCCGAGGTAGTCGGTGTGGCGCACCGTAGGCGTGATCCCCAGCGTGGCGCAGACGAAGGCGCTGGACATCTCCGCGACCAGTTCCTCCCTAGCGTGGAGCGCCGAGCGCATCCCACCGGACTGGTCTCGAGCCAGCCTCGACGGATGACCGGACCAATGACCGAGCTCGTGCAGCGCCGTGCGGTGCCAGTTGATCGGCTCGAAATAGGCGTCAAGGCGCGGGACCTGCACGAAGTCGTGGGTTGGACTGTAGAAGGCCTGGTCGCCGCCGATCCGAAAGTCGGCGCCTGTCGCCGCGATCAGGGCCTCGGCCTGCGGCGCGATCAGGCCGTCAGGGACGGGCGCCGGCGCCGGGACAAGTCCGTCCGGCAAATTCTCGCACTGGTCGGTGTTGAACACCGTGAAGCGCTTGAGGAAGAGGACCGTACCTGGCTCATCGCCCTGCCGTTCGGCCCGGCGGCGCTCGTTGTCCGGCGTGAAGCCGTCGGCGAAGACGACCGTCACGCCATGTTCGCCCTTGCGAACATTGCCGCCCAGCGCCAGCGCCTGGCGGAAGGTGAGCCAGGACTGGCTGCTAAAGCCGTGGTCGATGACGGCGCCCCACAGGGTCAGGATGTTGATCCCAGAATAGCCGCGGCGTGTGGCGGCGTTCCTGGGCATGGCCAGCGGCGCGTTGTTGGCGGCCCACGGCTGGACCCACGGCAGGCGGCCGGCCTCCAGCTCGCCGATGATCTTATCGGTGATTTCTTGGTAGAGGCTCGTCCTGTCGTGGCCGGAACGAGCGCGCGCGGCGTTGCGTGACATCGCGGATCTCCGCGACGGGCGCCGCGAGCCTCTCTCGCGATCTCAACCCATCGCGGCCAACCCGGCCGAACTCTCACTCTCTTTCGAATCCGAACGGTGCAAACTTGGCGTTCAGCCGTGTGCTAGGAACAGCAATGGACATGCTCACGGCATTTCAGTGATCGAGGGACGATCCTTTGAATGGTGTAGAGAAAGCTGGCCGAGTTCGGATCGCTATTGATGGTCGCACCTACAAGGCCCAATGGCGGGTCGTTGGCCTGATGGTCGAGATCACCTCTGAGATCGGAACCGCGAGCGTGGTCCTGGGTGCCCTGGCTTCGGCGCCTGCGACCGTTGCGCAGGAAAAACTGCGCGAGATGGCGCGACAAGCGAACAGGTCCGCGAAGGTGCCGACAGACCGAGCCCGCTTCAACGTCCGAGACGCTTGACCTAACCGCCCCTCAATCCCACGCGCCAGGGCCCTGCAGGTGGCGCTCAAGCTCCATCGAATCATGCAGGACGCGACCGATGGCGATCAATGCTGCGTCCACCCGGCGGTAGATGAGAAAATGTCTTGGCCGTTGAACCACGCCATCTGAGTCCCGCGCCCGCTCACGGCTACTGCGAAGATGCCAACTTCGGACGTCGGGCCCCAGCTCCGGCCGGGCGATACTGCCCGGACGAATGGGATCGGTGGCGATGTCGATCAAGGCTGCAACGATCAGGCGTTCGTAGCGTCGGCGAGCCGCGCCGCCGAATTGCGTCTCTGACCAAGCCAGAATCTCAACGATATCGGTCTCAGCGGCCTCGGTAAGGCGATAGGCAGCCATCAGCTTTGGGCGCGGACCTGTTTGCTGGCGCGCGCGCCGAGCTGGCCGACGTAGTCAACCAACTCCTCTTGGCTCACGTCGCGATAGCGGCCGGCCTCGATGTCACGCCACCCGACGTTTGCTGCTTCACGCAGAGCTTGCAGCTTCGCGGCTTCTTCGGCCTCGCGTTGTTCGACCAGGCGCAGGCCGTCGCGCAGAACCTCGCTGGCGTTTTGATAGCGGCCAGAGCCGACCAACGACTCGATGATCTGATGTTGGTGATCGGTGAGAACGACATTGCGGGTCGGCATTTCGCGTGGCTCCTCGGTCTGGATAGCGAAGCCAAGATAGCACCTATGGCATAATCTGCCAATCCGCCTCCCGGCAACATCGCCGCCGCAAGTCGGCAATCCCGTCGAGTTGGTTAGTCCTTGAAACCCCATCCCGAGATCGGCAATGAGTGGACGGCCGCGCAAAAGGCATCCTGTAGCCGACGGTCATCCCCCGGCGCAACGACCACCTACCATATGACATAGGCTCGTTCCATACGTGGCATGAAGTCACGTAAGGGTTGCTTTTTTTAACGAGAAAAACGAATGAAAACAGCATCTTGATCGACGCGGTGGCCGGTGCTACAATTCAACAATTGCGCGCCTCATTTGGGCGGGAGGCTCATGAACGCCTTGGCGAGGTCGGCGCCGCCCGTCTCGCTCATGAAAGCCAGGTCCAACGGGACGGAATCGCCGTGGTCCCCGCTGGGCAACAAGTCCGCGGGCCGGCACCCGAGGTGACTTGCGATCCGCGACATCATCGAGGCCGACACGCGGTTGGCGCCTCGCTCGTACTACTGAACCTGCTGGAAGCTGACCCCGACGGCCTCGGCGAGGGCCGACTGACTCGAGCCCCTCGATTTGCGGCGGGCACGAATCTGCATGCCGACCTGCAGGTCGATGGGATCGGGCCCGTTGGCGCGTTGCTTGGCTGAGCCCATCTGAATTGCCTTTGCCTGGAGTGGTCGCCGTCAAATGCGGCCTCAGCCCACGTAGACGCAACGCGATGCAGCTTTACCGAGCGCTAAGATTCCAAGGTCAACTTCGCCGCGCATCGGGCCAGGGCCTTGGACATCCGCCATTCGACCGTCTTGGCCGCGAGTCCCAAATGCTCGGCGGTAGCTGAGCCCCGCGACGCGCTGAGGACGAACACATCCCGGTAGATCGACGGCATCGAAAGGATGATTTGCTTGAGGAGAACGCCTTCGGCCTGGTCGGGCGGGACGGCGACGTCCGGAACATCCTCACGCCGGTAAAGGCGCAGCGCCAGGCCGCCGCGGGCGAGGTCGCGGCGATGGTCGGAAACCGCCACGTTTTGCGCCACCCGCGCCAGCAGGGCGGCAGGGTGGGCGATCACCTGGCCTTCATAGGGGCCCATGCGCAGAAAGGTCTCCTGGACGAGATCCTCCGCCTTTTCGGGCCCGAAGCGCCGGCTCAGGGCCCGTCTCAACCAACCGCCATACCTGCGGAAGAGCGAGCCGATATCGGCGCGAGCCTCGAGGCCCAGGAGATGTTCTCGGCCCTCTACCGAACGAACAAGGACGCCGAGCTCATCACCGTTTTCGGCGAGGGCCATATCGTGTCGAGTCCGGCCAACCTCCGGGAGGTCTATCGTCTGGCCCTGGACTGGCTCCTGAGAGTGCTCCGCGCCGACGATCTCCCGCCGCCCGCGCGCGGGCTCGGCTTCGAGACCCCCTAGGGGGAGCGCAGGTGGGTCGGCACTGCAGCGGATAGACTATGTCCTCAGGACATAGTCTATCCGCTGCACGAAGGCAAACCTTGGAACTCGCGGTCGCGGCGCTTCAAGACCAAAGGCCGGGGCGAATTGACTTACGCATGCCATGGCTTTATGTCCTGAGGACATAAAGCCATGGCATGCAGATGATATCATTCACGGAAGCTCTGGAACTTGCGCTGCTCGCCGACGATCGTCCGGTCGTAACGGACTATGACATCTATCTGCGAGGCAGGGGCCTGGTGGCGGCTGGAACCTGGCAGGGCGCCCCCATGAAGAACCTGCCAAAGGCGTGGGATGAACTGCGGCTGAGACGCGCCCTGAGCCGGCTCGCCATGCGCAAGGCGCTTGTCCAGGACCATGACTTCCGCTCCGGCGTCTGGCGCGTCGTGCAGTCGACCCGCTCCGGCTCGGCCGAGGAGGTCGCCTGCATCGCCGACCCCTTCTGCTACGTCTCCCATCTATCGGCCATGCAGCGCTACGGCCTGTCGGATCGCAGCCCCGCGGCGCTCCACCTGACAACGCCGACACGCGCTCTGTGGAACACCCTGCGAGACAAGAAGCTCGCCGACGAAATCGCCGCGGACGAGGAAGCGAGCACACTGTTGGTGCGGTTCGGGTTCAAGGAAAAGCTTCGGCGGCGGCCGGTCGTGGTCCATGAGACGCGCCACCCGTCCCCCCCGAGCCAGGTCCGCGGGGAACTGACCCGGATCAGCGCGATCGGCCATACGTTCGCCGACATGCTGTCCGAGCCAGCCTTGTGCGGCGGAATGCACCATGTGCTCGATGTGTGGGATCGTCACGCCCGCGACTGGGCCGACCAGATCATCCCAGCCGTCGACAGCTCGGAGTCGAAGATCGTGAAGGTGCGGGCCGGGCATATCCTGTCGGAGCGGCTCGCCCTGCAAAGTCCCGTCGTGTCGTCGTGGCGCGCCTTCGCCCAGCGCGGCGGATCGCGCAAGCTGGATCCCGAGACTCCCTATGAGCCCGTCTATTCCGAAACCTGGATGATCTCGCTGAATGTCTGACGCCGGAATTCATCCAGAGGCCGCCGACGTCGTCGATGTGGACATTCGCACCTGGGTGGAAGCCGCCGCCCACAATCCCGCGCTTTATCGCGACCGTCAGGTCACCGAGATCGTGCTCACCGCCATAGGCCTGGCGCCGAGCCTCAGCCGCACCCTCGTCCTCAAGGGCGGGACCCTCATGGCGCTCGGGTTCTCCAGCGATCGGCTGACGAGCGACGTGGACTTCACCGCCATGGCCGACCCAGAAGGGTTCGAGGAGGCCATGACGGCCGACCTCAACCGGCTGATGCCAAGGGCCGCGATCCAACTCGGCTATCTGGACCTGATCTGCAGGGTCCAATCGGTCCGGAAGATGCCAAGATCGCGCGATTTCGCCGATCACGCCTTTCCGGCCCTCTTGGTCCGGATCGGGTCGGCGAAACGAGACACGCCGGAGGCGCGCAGGCTTGACGCCGGGGCCGCCCCGCGGGTCCTCGACGTGGAAATCAGCTTCCGGGATCACGTCTACTCGTCCCAGAACCTGCAACTCGCCCAAGCCGGCGTCGCCGTCCGCGCCTTCAGTCTCCACGAACTTCTGGCGGAGAAGTTCCGAGCCCTGCTCCAGCAGCCCATCCGGAATCGCTTCCGACGCCAGGACGTCTACGACATCGCCTTCCTCATCGCGCGGCACGCGCTCGACGAACAGGATCGGGCCATTATCCATCGCACCCTCATTGAGAAGTGCGCAGCGCGGCACATGACGCCTACGGCGGCCTCCCTGGTCGACCCCGAGGTCCGGCGCCGCGCCGAGGCCGATTGGGAGACCCTGGGCCTGGAGGTCGAAGATCTGCCCGCGTTTGACGCCTGCTTCGACCGCGCCGCCGAACTTTACGCCGCCCTTCCGTGGACCGATCGGGCCTCGTGACCACCGACGCGTCCGACCGACACACCGCCTTCGAGTAGGGGTCAGCGCCTCACCGTGACGCCGAAACGCCCACGGGAAGCTTGACCGCCCACGCCTGATCAAGCGGCCGGAGCGTTGCTCACCCATGCGGCCGACCTGTTGTCCTGATCGGAAGCGTCGATCCAAAGCGGCGGCTCGCCAGACGGCGCCAGAACCCAGGCGGCGATCTCTGATCGCGGGAACTGCGCCCTCAACAGGCTGCAGGGCGAGCTCGCACGACGGTGTCGGCGGTAGCTCCCCGCGGCCGCGTCGGCCCCGGATGGCTCACCCGTCAGAGGGAGGCCCCAGGGCGCCTCGGGCTGGCGAAACCAACTGGGGACAAACCGCGACGACCGGCGATTTCGGCATGACACCTCAACGGCCGGTCCCCATGATCACACCACCATGGAACGCTACGCCCTGCGGCCGGACGACCACGGCTTCACCATCCTCGATCTCCTGACCGGCAAGCCCGCCGTGCTCGCGACCCTGTCCCAGACCGGCCTCTCCCGCGACGACGCGGAGCACACCCTGGGGCTTTTCAAGGCGCGCAAAGCGGTGATGGACTGGGCCGCTCGCGAGGCGCGCTAGACCGCAGTCGGTCGCCGCAAGGCGTGGATGCGCGCCTCCCACGCGCGCACCCAGAGCTCCAGCATGATCAGGTTGACCAGGGCGCCATAGCCGCCGCGCCAGAGCAGGCGCTCGACGCTGAGTATGGGATCGAGGCCCACCTGGTCGATCAGGCCTTGCCGGGCGAGCCGGCCCTCCAGCAGCAGGGGTCGGAGTTCCGCCAGGCTGAGCGCGAGCACTCGGCCGTAATAGGCCGAGAGCCGCCCCTTGGTGGACCGCTCCGCCACCGAGGCCGGCAAGCGGTGGGCGAAGGGGGCGCGGGTCGGCGGCCGCCTGATCGACCGCGAGCTCACCGTGGCGCCCTCGATCCGCCTGCGTCCCGGCGCCCCGGTGCGGGTGCTGATCACCCGCGACCTCATCCTGGAGCTCTACCAGCCATGATCCGCATCCCCCGCCCCTCACGGACGGAAGGTGCTCTCCTCGCCTTGGCGGGCTTGGCCTGGTCGAGCCAGTTCACGCCCACCCTGGCTGTGGTCAATGAGAGCGCGAGCCTGCCGCGCGGCCTCTATCTGCGCGCCCCCGGCGCCCAGGCCGAGCGCGGCGCCATCGTGGCGGTTCCGGCGCCGCCCGCGGCCAGGCCGTATCTTTCGGAACTCGGCGCGCCGGCCGGCGCCAGGCTCCTCAAGCGCGTGGCGGCGGTCGGCGGCGAGCGGGTCTGCGCGGGCCGGCACGAGGTCCAGACCCCCGAACGCCGGGTGACCGTCCCCCGCCGCGATCGCCGCGGCCGGCCTCTGCCCGCCTGGCGCGACTGCCGCAACCTCGCGCCTGACGAACTCTTCCTGCTGGGCGACACGCCCAGCAGCTTCGACAGCCGTTTTTTCGGGCCGGTCCGCCGGGCGGAGCTGGACGGCGTCTATCGGGAGGCTCTGACATGGTGAGGCCGGCTCTCATCGCCTTGCTGGCCGCGACGTGCGCCTCCGCCGCCCAGGCCCAGCCCGCCGACTGGAGCCGCGCCGGCGGGAGCCTGTTCGTAAGGGCGGTCGCAGATTCTCCCCCAGGCCCGACCTTTCCCGACCCGTCCCTGCCCCGCCTCCAGCCGCCGGGCCAACCCTTCGCCCAGGCGGTCGCCGACGCGGCCGACCGGCATGGCCTTGATCCCAAGCTGCTCCACGCGTTGATCATCGTCGAAAGTGGCTACCAAGCCCACGCGGTCTCGCCGCAGGGCGCGGGCGGCCTCACCCAGCTGATGCCTGGGACGGCCGCCGACCTCGGCGTCGTCGACCGCTTCGATCCGCTGGAGAACCTCGATGGCGGCGCGAACTATCTGGCCCGCCAGGTCCTGCGGTTCGGGGACCTCAAGCTGGCGCTCGCGGCCTACAACGCCGGCCCGGCACGGGTCGCGCGGCTCGGCGCCGTGCCGCCGATCGCAGAGACCCAGGCCTATGTGGCCGCGGTGATCGACTGCTTCCTGGCGCTCAGCGCCGGCCGCGGCGTCCGCGCCGCGCGCCAGTGCCGCACGGCAGAGGGCCGGCCATGATCCCGCAAGCCACCGACGCCGCGCCGGAAGCCGTCGAGCGCGACGAGGACCTGCTCACGCGCGCCGAGGCCTCGGCCTTTCTGGCGACACTCAAGATCAGGATGAAGCCCGCGACCTTGGCGCGGATTTGGTCGGTCGGCGGCGCGGGTCCGCCCTGCATCCACGTGCGGGCGAAGCCGTTTTACCCTCGTGGGAGCGTGCGCGACTGGGCCGAAGGCCAAATCACCGGACTGCGCCGCTCGGCCCGCGACGCCCCCGCACCCCGCAGGCCAGCGTCATGACCAAGCTTGCAGCCCGCCAGCCAGGTTCGGGTCCGGCGCGCGATCCGCGCCCCAGCGTCAGCGCCCTGCTCGCCGATCCAGCCGTACGCACCCCGCTGAAGGCCGTGCTCCGCAGCTGGGTCGGCCGCGACCCGGTCGACGCCGCCGAGGACGCCGGCCTTCTGGCCCTCGCCCTGGAACGCATCGCCGACGAAGCCTGCGGCCGGATCCCCTGGGGGCCCGCCCCAATCAGACATGGAGGTCGCGATGACCACGAGCCCTCCTGACACCTTCGACCCCGCGGCCTCGGCGGACCGTCTGCTGCCCTGGCGCAAGGTGAAGGAGCTGACCGGCATCAGCCGCACGACGGCCTGGCGCATGCAGAACGCGGGCGACTTCCCGCGGCCCGTCGTGATCTCCGCCGGACGTGTCGGGTGGCGCGAGAGCGACGTGACGGCCTGGAAGACCGCGCTTGTTCCCCGTGGCGCGCGATCTACCCCGACCCAGCCGCGCTTCTTCGAACCGGAAGCCGACGTCACCCAGGCCTCGGAGCCCGCCACCGCCTCCCCAGAGCCGGCGGCGAGGTCGGTCCCGACGCGTCGCTCGAAACGCGCCACGCGTCGCAGACCGGTCGCCACCGGTCAGCTGACCTTCGATTTCTGACCCCTGGCCCCCGCGCCGATCTGGAGCCTCAGGGACCGGTGTCAGCGCCCGCTATAGGGCTCGCAGGCGAGGCCGTCCCCGTCGCCATCGAGGTCTGGGTTATACCTCGGGTCGTCGCGTCCAATTCAAACCGGCTGCCCATGTCCTTGGTGGCTCGGCCGGAAATCACCGCCATGGAGGATCTGAGGGGTAAAAAGATCGGCACCTCGTCGCTGACAGAAGGCACCGCGATCTACACGCAGATCATGCTGGCGGAATGCGGGCTCAGGTATAGGTCCAGATGAAGCCGTACTTCTCCACCACCGGGTACCACGGCTGGCGCAGCTTATGCTTAGCTCGGCCGCCGTCGGGCTCGCACGGCTGCTCGAGCACCTGGCCCTAGCAGCCGAACTTCCATCCATGATAGCGGCAACGAATTACGAAGAGGAGCCCGCACAACAAGGCGCGCGGCTGTTTGAAAACAGGTTATTCCCTTTCAACCGTTTAGAACTTGCAAGCTGGAAGCCGACAGCCAGAGGGTGCTCAATGCCGCCAAAGGGGTCGTGTCCCTGGTGGTGGTTTAGCTCCCCGGCGGTAGTGGAGCCGCTCGCGACGTGGCGGTTCTTGGAGAAGGTGGAGTGGTCCGGCACGTCGCCGTCAAGGCCGAGGCGGTAGAACCAGCGGTAAGCCAGGTTGAGATGGACCTCCTCGCACAGCCGCCGCTCCGAACGGATGCCGAAGCAATACCCCACACTGCGGCGGAGGTCTTCACGACCGTGACCGGCGAGGTCTGGTCGCCCTGGCGCGGAAGCCGGCGCGGCACAGGGCTCACGGCGGCCCAGCTGGAGGCCAAAGTTTTTCGTGCCCACGAGTCACCCACAACAGGGTGAGCACAAAACAAGAACATCAGACGGCGGCGAGTCACCGCTAGTTGAACGTCGCTAAACCAAGCGTTCCGCGAATTCGACTGAGACGGCGCGAAACCTGGTGCACAGGCGGGCGATCTTGCTACCTAAGTGCTACTTTTTCGCCGATATTGGAGGAGCCCAGTTGGGCTAAGTCATTGAAAAATTGGCGCGCCCGGAACGATTCGAACGTCCGACCCTCAGATTCGTAGAATATATCCAACCGCTTTCTGCCACACTCTACAGTACTACCACTTTCACTTTCCGAACATTTATGCCATTGTTCCATATGGCGTTTTTCGTAGTCTGGCGAATGTTGGCGTGATCGAACTGAGAACATGCTCGGAATCGATTTCCCCCGACTAATCCCCGACTAAAACTCTGAGGGGCCTCATGGCATCTCAACAGCTTCTGCTGACCGACAAGGCGATCATCCGGCTGCCGTACGCAACGTCAGGCCAATACAAGGCGCGTGACACCGAACTTGGAGGGTTCTTCGTCCAGGTTGGCAAGCGCTCCAAGACCTACATGGTCGAAGGCGAGTTCTGGCGCCATGGCGTTCGCGAAATCCGCGCTCAGATCAAGCTAGGCGAGTTCGGAGACATCTCCACTCGCGAGGCTCGCACCAAGGCCAAGGAGGCGCTCGCGTCGATCGCGCGGGGCGAGCGGCCCGGCGAAGCGGCCAAACCCAGACCCGGGGCGATTACGCTCCGCGGCGCATGGGAGCGATACAGGGACGCCCACCTGA
>NZ_JAUYOJ010000140.1 GCF_030697925.1 Phenylobacterium sp.
CAACATCCTGCGCCAGCACCCCGAGAAAAGCTCAATCAAGGGCAAGATCAAGCGAGCCGGATGGGACGACGCCTTCCTCCTCTCACTCCTCGGCCATATGCGATAGCCCTGCCTCGAAAGGGGAGAGGGTAGGGTGAGGGGATGCGGCGCGAAGCGGCGCTCTGCGGTCCATCAACCAGCTCAGTGCGGCCGAAACGCCCCCCTCACCCTACCCTCTCCCCCCGAAGGACGGGTGGAGAGGAGGAGACTGGGCCGGCCAAGCCTGTCGTCCATCCGCCCCCCAGACACGAAGAGGGCGCTTCCGGCCGTGCCGGAAGCGCCCTCGCCTGTCCCCACAGGCAGACCTTGTCGCCCCGAGGCGCCACGTCTTCAAAACATGGCGTGTTTGTGGCGGATATGACGGTGTTCGCCAAGCCGCGAGATTGTCGCAGGCATGAGGGAGCCCCGGCGCTCTTGGGGAGATCCGGGGCTCAAGCGAAGGCGGTGTCGGGGGCGACCAAGCCTTCGCACCACATGAATACGCGAGCCTCGCGTGCGTTCCGTGACGTCGGAACTTTAATCGCGGGCCCGGCCGCGCAGGCCGAAACCGCCCTCGCCGTGGCCGCCCAGGCTGGAGAACCGCGCCTCCTCGGCCTTGTGGAAATATTGCGAGGCCACCAGCCAGGCCTTCACCGGCCTAAGGCTGGCCAGGCAGCCCACGATCAGCGCCGGGAAAGTGGTCAACAGATGCGCCCAGATCGGCGGATGCCAGGCGACCTCGGCCCAGGTGAACAGGGCGATGACCACGATACCGACCCCGCTCATTACGAAGAAGGCCGGGCCGTCGGCCGGATCGGCGAAGCCATAGTCCAGGCCGCAACGGTCGCAGGACTTGGCCACGGTCAGGAAGCCGGCGAACAGCCTGCCCTCGCCGCAACGCGGGCAGCGGCAGCGCAGGCCGGAGACGATCGGCAGCGGCGGGTTGTGGGGCATGCAGACAATCCTTGAATTGATACATACAATTGACTAGTAATGTATGTATTCCTCGCTGGACTTGCAACCATGAGCCTCCCCACCGCCCGCTGGCTGAGCCGCATCGACCGCGACGAGGGCCCGATCTACCTGGCCATCCTCAAGGCGCTGGCCGCCGCCATCGCCGACGGCGAACTTCAGGCGGGCGAGCAGCTTCCGCCGCAGCGCGCCGTGGCCGCCCAGCTCGGCGTCGACTTCACCACCGTCACCCGCGCCTATGCCGCGGCCCGGGCGCGAGGCCTGGTGGAGGGGGCGGTGGGTCGCGGCACCTTCGTGCGCGGTCGCGCGGCCGAGGACGAGGCCGGCCTGGTCGATCTCTCGATGAACTTGCCCCCGCCGCCGCTCGACCTCTCGCTTGGCCGGATGCTGAAGGAGACCAGCCGCGCCGTCCTCGACCGCACCGATCCGGCCGCGCTTATGGCCTACCACCCCGGCGCGGGGTCGCTGGCCCAGCGCACGGCCGGCGCCGCCTGGCTGGCCCCGACCGTAGGCGAGGTGGCTCCCGACCGCATCCTGGTCTCCCCCGGCGCCCAGACGGCGCTGGCCGCCCTGTTCACCACCCTGATGCGCCCCCGCGACGCCCTGGTGGTCGAGCCCCTGACCTATCCCGGCGCCCTGGCCCTGGCCGCCCACCTCGGCCTGCGCCTGGTCCTCTGCCCCATCGACGGCGAAGGCATGCAGCCCGAGGCCCTGGAACGGCTCTGCGCCGAGCATCGCCCCAAGGCCATCTACTTGATCCCCACCCTGCAGAACCCCGTCGCCACCACCATGGGCCTGGCGCGGCGCCAGGACGTGGCGCGCATCGCCCGCGCGGCCGGCCTCCCCATCGTCGAGGACGACGCCTATGGCCGGCTGCCGGGAACACCCTTGCCCGCCCTGGCCTCCCTCGATCCGGAGAACGTCTGGCACGTGGCGACCCTGTCCAAGGCCCTGTCGCCCGGCCTGCGCACCGCCTTCGTCGCCGCCCCCGACGCTGCGGCCGCCCAGCGCCTGGCGCTCGCCCTGCGCGCGCTCTCCCTGATGGCCTCGCCGCTCACCGCCGCCGTGGCCACCACCTGGATCCGGGAGGGCGCCGCCGAACACCTGCTGGCCGCCATCCGCGCCGAGGCCCGCGCCCGCCAGGCCCTGGCCCGCGAGATCCTGCCCCAAGCGGTCGGCGGTCCCGACGGCGTGCATGTCTGGCTGGACCTGCCGCAGGGCCGCGACCCGGCAAGCCTGCGCGCCAGCGCCGCCCAGCGCGGCCTCTCCCTGGTCACCGCCGAGTCCTTCGCCGTGGGCCCGACCTCGCGCAACGGCCTGCGCATCTCCCTCGGCGGCCAGGCCCGCCGCGAGGTCCTCGCCCAGGCCCTGCAGGCCGTGGCGGCGCTTATCCAATAGTTCCGTTCATCCCCGCGAAAGCGGGGACCTAGGTTTTTTCCGCTCTTTCGGCGCTGACAACAAACGCCTGGGTCCCCGCTTTCGCGGGGATGAACGGTGACTAGTAGGAGGAGCAACCGCCCTACCCCATCACCTCCAACCGCTCCAGCCCGCGGAAGAACGGCAGGGTCCGCCACACAGGCTCCGCCGCGGGATCGGCCAGCCGCAGGTCCGGGAACCGGTCGAACAGCCGCACCAGGGCCACCTGGGCCTCCAGCCGGGCCAGGGGCGCGCCGATGCAGATGTGCGCCCCGCCGCCGAACGCCACGTGCGGCTTGTGCTTGCGCGCCACGTCGAAGCGGTGCGGGTCCTCGAAGGCCTCCGGGTCGCGATTGGCCGCCCGCAGCGAGAACATGAAGGACTCCGACGCCGCCACCGGGCAGCCGCCCACCTCCATGTCGCGCGAGGCGACCCGGCCGGTGATGTCCACCGGCGGCTCGTAGCGCAAGGTCTCCTCGACCACCGCGCTCACCAGGCCCGGATCGGCCTTCAGCTTGGCCAGTTCCTCAGGGTGGGTCAGCAGCAGCCGCACCCCGTTGCCGATCAGGTCGGTGGTGGTCAAGTTGCCGCCCACCAGCAGGGCGCCCAGATTGATCCGCAGCTCGATGTCGCTGATCGGCGCGCCGTCGGCCTGCAGCCGCGTCATGTCCGAGATCAGGTCGTCCCGGGGCGCGGCCTTGCGCGCCGCGATGGTCTGCGTCCAGTACGCCGTGAGCGCGGCGCTCGAGGCCTCCATCCGGACCGTCTGCGCTTCGGTGCGGAACGGGTTGAGGCTCTGGATCACGTCCTCGGACCAGACCCGGAATTCCGCCAACCGGTCATGGTCGACCCCCAGGATCGAGGCGATCACGTCGATGGGGATCGGCACGCAGAAGGCGGTCATCAGGTCGAAGGGCGCGCCGGGCTCGATGCGATCCAGGACCTCGTCGACGATCCGCTCCACCTCCGGCCGGAACTTGGCCACCCGGGCGTACAGCGCCTGGGTCAGGGGCTGGCGGATGCGCGCGTGGTCGGGGTCGTCCAGCAGCAGGATGCTGGTGGTCTCGCCGCGATTGTCCGGATCGGCGTCGGCCTCCACCAGACTGCGCGACAGGAAGGACTTCCCGTCGGCCCGGATCGGATCGCGCCACAGGGTGCGGTCCGACACCATGCCGCGCACGTCGGCGTAGCGGGTCAGGACCACGCTGCCCGAGGCGGTGTCGCGATGCACCGGGCAGCGGGCGCGCAGGTCGTCCAGCAGGACATGCGGGTCTGCGCGATAGGCGGGATTGAGCGGCGTCAGCTCGAACACCGTCGGAAGGGCTTGGTCGGCCATCTCGTCCTCCACCGTTGGCTTGGAGGATAGGCCGGGTTCCCTTGCGGCGGTCTAGGAAATTTACCCGGCCCGGTACGGCAGGTAGCCCCGCTCGACCATGCGCCGCAGCGCCTCATAGGCCTCGGTCAACTCCTCGAAGGCCAGGCGCATCTCCGCCAGGCGGTTCACCTGCTCAGGGTTCGGGGGCTGGGAGGTCTCGGTGCAGGCCAGCGCCGCGGCCACCCACTGGGCCCGGGCGATGGCCGCGGCCACCGCCAGGCGCTGGAACTTGCCGGCGTCGGCATGGCCCAGCACATGGGCGATGACCTCCTGGTTGGAGGCGTAGACGGTGTAGTCGATCCGCTCCATCTGCCCGCGCAACCGGCGCTGGGCCTGCGGATCGAGCATGGCGTCGGGCTCGAAGTGGTCGATGGCGCGTCTGACGCTCGAGGTCCTGGTGACGGACATAGCGGTCTCCCATCTCGGTCGACCCATCCTGGGAGTCGGACTTTAAGGTTCGATTGACGGGTGAACCTCGAGCGGTCTCGCGCGCTTAGGACTTCGATCGCTACAAGGAAGTCGTCATGCGCCTCGCCATCCTCGCCCTCGCCGCCCTCGCCGCCCTCTCGCTCGCCGCCTGCTCCAGGTCCGCCGAGAAGGAAGCCATCGCCCAGGCCGACGCCATCGAGGCCCAGGGCGAGCTCAAGGCCGACGCCCTGGAGAATAAGGCCGACGCCGCCGACGCGCAGGCCGGCGCCATGACCGGCCCCGCCGAGGCCAACGCCGAAGCCCAGGCCGACTCCATGCGCACCCAGGCCGACGCCACCGAGCAGGCAGCCGACGCCAAGGCCGAGGCCATCGAGAAGAAGTAGGACATTGGCTGGCGTCCGGCTCACGCCGGGCGCCTTCGCCTTGGCTTCCGCCGCTCGGGGCGCTAAACGGCGGACATGAGCGACACGCCCCCCGACCGCCTCTCGGTCAATCCGAACAGCCCCTTCCACGACGCCGCGGCCCTCGAGCGCGGGGTGGGCGTCGTCTTCAAGGGCGTCGAGAAGACCAATGTCGACGAATATTGCGTCAGCGAAGGCTGGGTCCGCCTCAGCGTCGGCAAGACCGTCGACCGCAAGGGCAACGCCATGACCGTGAAGCTGCAGGGCGAAGTCGTCCCCTACTTCCAGGACATCGCGACGGCCCCCGAAGACTAGGCCGTCCGTTGCTCCGGCGAAGCCGGATTCGAACCACGAACCTCACGAACGACACGAACGGAGCCGACCTCCATCGGCCGCGAGGCTGCACGTTCGTGTGGTTCGTGTGGTTCGTGGTTTCCCTCTCCTGGACATTGGCGGCCGGGCCCACCGGGCAGGCCAATAGGTGCGCCAGCTTGATTTCGCGCGCCCAACGGTCCCCACTTCAGCGTGGTGTTCTCGGAGCAGAATCGATGAGGGCTTGGGGTCTGATCCTGGCTATGGCGCTGGCGGCGACCGCCGCCCGGGCCGAGACGGTCTATGTCCGCGCCGGCAAGCTCATCGATCCCGAGAAGGGTGTCGTCCAGGCCGACCAACTGATCAAGGTGGTCGACAGCCGCGTGGCCGCGGTCACCGCCTGGACCCTGGCGCCCGCCGATGGCCGCCTCATTGATTGGTCGGCCTACACCGTCCTGCCGGGCCTGATCGACATGCACACCCACGTCGCCGACGGCTATGGGACCACCAGCGATCCCGCCGAGCCCCTGAAGCACTCGGCGACCGCCACCATCCTCAAGGGCGCCGAAACCGCCCGCGTCACCCTGCGGGCCGGATTCACCAGCGTCCGCGACGCGGGCGTCTATCGCGGCCTCAGCGACGTGGCCCTGCGCGACGCCATCGAGGCCGGCCAGGTCGAGGGCCCGCGCATGAAGGTCGCCGGCGCCTATATCACCGTCCCGGGAGGAGGCGGGGCCGTGACCGGCGCGGCGCCCGACGTGGTCATTCCGGCCGATTTCAAGCTGGGCGAGGTGCGCAACCCCGGCGAGGCCCGCGACCGGGTGCGCTACCTGCTCCAGCAGGGGGCCGACTTCATCAAGCTCATCGGCACCGGCGCGGTCCTGGCCATCGGCAGCGAACCCGGCCAGCTCGAGCTCAGCGAAGCCGAGATGAAGGCCGCCTGCGACGAGGCCGCCGCCCACGGCAGCTACTGCATCGCCCACGCCCACGGCGCGGCGGGCATCAAGGCCGCCATCCGCGCCGGCGCCCGCTCCATCGAGCACGCCTCCCTGATCGACGACGAAGGCATAGCGCTGGCCAAGGCCAAGGGCGTCTGGCTGGACATGGACATCTATGACGGCGACTGGATCGACGAAGTCGGCCGCCGCGAGGGCTGGCCCGCCGAGTACCTGCGCAAGAACACCGAGACCACCGAGTTCCAGCGCCAGGGCTTCCGCAAGGCGGTTAAGGCCGGGGTCAAGCTCAGCTACGGGACCGACGCCGGGGTCTATCCCCACGGCCTGAACGGGCGGCAGTTCGCCTACATGGTCCGCTACGGCATGACGCCCATGCAGGCCATCCAATCGGCCACCACGGTCGCCGCCGCCCTCATGGGCGCCAGCGCCAATGTCGGCGCCCTCAGCCCCGGCCACTACGGCGACATGATCGCCGTCTCGGGCGACCCGCTCACCGACATCGAGACGCTCACCCGCGTGAAGGGAGTCGTCAAGGGCGGAAATCTGGTGAATATTCCGTAAACAGGACGCTCCGCTGGCATGACATCTGCGACGCCGCCGCTGCGCCTGGACAAGTTGTGTCACAGTGAGAGGCGCGGAACGGAATGGCTGACGTGCTTCTCAGCGGCCCTGCGCACGAACCTCCCGCCGCCACCAGAGCGGACATCTCGAAACGCGCCGGGATGATGCTTCTGCGGCTGTCGCCCTGGGTGGTGTTCGGACCGATCACCGGCGTCCTGAGCGAGATGGCCCTGCGGTCTCATCGCCGCGGCCGGCCCATGCTGGCTGTGAGCTATGTCGTCCTGAACGTCGCCATCCTGCTGGCCATCCCCGCGCTCACCGCCTATCTCGCCTCGCGGCTCTGAGGTCGGCGCTTCCTGGCGCGCTTGCACGAACCCACCCCCCAAACGCTCGTCATGGCCGGGCGCAAGTCCCGGCCATCCATGATCTCCGAGTCAGCGGATTTGTCTGAAAACCCAGCGCGTATGGGTCCCCGACACGCGCTCCGCGCGGTCGAGGATGACAAGCATCGGGGGGATGACCTGGGCGCTCATCGGTTACGCTTGGTCGATTGACTCTCTCGCCTCGGCGAGCGCTCACTCGCCGCGTTCGAGGGAGATCCGCCGCATGGCCAAGTTTCAAAACATCCTGGAGACGGTGGGCGACACCCCCGTGGTGCGGATCAACCGCCTGGCTCCGCCCCATGTGAACCTCTACGCCAAGGTGGAGGCCTTCAACCCGCTGGGCTCGGTCAAGGACCGCCTGGCGCTGGGGGTCATCGAGGCGGCCGAGAAATCCGGCGCGCTGAAGCCCGGCCAGACGGTGATCGAGGCCACCAGCGGCAACACCGGCATCGGCCTGGCCATGGTCTGCGCCCAGAAAGGCTACCCCCTGGTGGTGGTCATGGCCGATAGCTTCAGCGTCGAGCGGCGCAAGCTGATGCGGTTCCTGGGCGCCAAGCTGGTGCTCACCCCCGCCGCGCATCGCGGCACCGGCATGGTCGCCAAGGCGGTCGAGCTCGCCCAGAAACACGGCTGGTTCCTGACCCGCCAGTTCGAGAACGAGGCCAATCCCGACACCCACTCGGCCACCACCGCGCGCGAGATCCTCCGCGATTTCGAAGGCGAGCGCCTGGACTATTGGGTGACCGGCTACGGCACGGGCGGCACGCTGAAGGGCGTGGGCCGCGTGCTGCGCCAGGAACGCCCCGAGACCAAGATCGTGGTGTGCGAACCGCAGGACGCCCCCCTGCTCGGCAGCGGCGCGCGCCAGGCCCGCAACCCCGACGGCTCGGCGTCCGAGGGCCACCCGGCCTGGAAGCCCCATCCGCTGCAAGGCTGGACCCCGGACTTCATCCCCAAGCTGACCGGGGACGCGGTGGATATGGGCCTCGCCGACATGATCCTGCCCATCGAGATGGCCGACGCCATGGGGCGCAGCAAGGACCTGGCGCAGAAGGAAGGCGTCTTCGTCGGCATCACCGCCGGCGCCACCCTGGCCGGCGCGCTGCGCATCGCGCGGGACGCG
The DNA here is from genome assembly GCF_030697925.1 of Phenylobacterium sp. GTDB lineage: Bacteria > Pseudomonadota > Alphaproteobacteria > Caulobacterales > Caulobacteraceae > Phenylobacterium. The sequence continues at coordinate 7,947 of NZ_JAUYOJ010000140.1, forward strand.
CCGCAGGGGGCCAACATCCTCTGCATGCTGCCCGACACCGGTGAGCGCTACCTCTCGACTCCGCTGTTCGCCGACGTCTCCATCGAGATGACTCCCGAGGAGCTCGAGATCGCCCGTTCGTCCCCGATGTTCGCCGACGTCCCGGCGCCGGCCTGAGGGGCGCCGTCGGCCGACCCACCCACGCTCGTCATGGCCGGGCGAAAGTCCCGGCCATCCATGAACTCCGAGTCAGCGGATGTGCCGTCAACCCGGAGCGTATGGATCCCCGACCCGCGCATCGCGCGGTCGAGGATGACGATCCTGAGGGTGGAATGCGTTGTCTCGCCCGTCGCCCCTACAGCTCCGTGAAGCTCTCGAACCCGCCGAAGATCATGCGCTTGCTGTCGAACGGGCAATCGGCGGGCCCCTTCAGGCGCGGGTCGGCCATCACCTTGGCGTTGATCTCGTCGCGCGCCTGGCGCGAGGCGTAGGTGATCCAGGAGAACACCACGATCTCATCGTCCTTGGCCTGGACGGCCTGGGGGAACGAGGTCAGCTCGCCCATCGGCACGTCGTCGCCGATGCACTCCACATAGGATAGTGCGCCATGCTCCTTCCAGACCTCCCCGGCGAGACGCGCTATCTCCTTATAGGCCTCGATATTGGCCTTCGGGACCGCCAGGACGAAACCGTCGACATAGGACATCTTGCATCTCCGCATTGGTCGCTTCGTCCATAGGACGCGCGCCGGGAGAGCGTTCCGACAAGGGCCAGTGAATTTTCGCCCCCAACCAGCAGGTGACTCGCGCCCTTCTCCCCTTGCGGGAGAAGGTAGCCTTGCGGAGCAAGGTCGGATGAGGGGTTTCTCAGAACTCTGAGGCTGGCGCGCGGTGAAGCCGGAATCGAACTCGGACGTGCGCGGCTGCGCCGCCACTCGCCGGATAGGCCTATCGACCCCTCATCCGACCCCGCTGTCGCGGGGCCACCTTCTCCCACAAGGGGAGAAGGATCCAGAGACGTCAATTCGCGAAGCGGTTCAGTGCGGCCCGGCCAAATGATGCAGATCGCCCGGCATGGCCGGGGTGTTCACGCCCTCGCTCCACGGGCCCTGGACCGCGCGGGCCCGCCGCCGCGACGCGCGCGCGGCCAGGAAATCCTGCAGCAGGGCGGCCCAGCCAAAGGGAACGTCCTTATGCAACCGGCTCAGCTCTTCCATCGTCCTTCTCCGTCCACATCCCTTTCCGGGCATGGGGAAGATCGCCCCGCGGCCGCCTCGTGACAAACGCGTCCTCCTGCTCTATGCATTAGGGCTGCTTATGTCGGACATCCTCGCCACCATCCCGCTCAGCGCCATCCGGATCTTCGAGGCCGCCGCGCGCCTGAAGAGCTTCACCCGCGCCGCCGAGGAGTTGGGCGTCACCCAGGCGGCGGTGAGCTGGCAGGTGAAGGCCCTGGAGCGCCGGCTGGACCAGGCCCTCTTCCAGCGCCTGCCGCGCGAGGTCGTGCTGACCGCCGCCGGCCAGCGACTGGCCCGCGCCGCCAGCGAGGCGGTGAACCTGCTACGCGCGGCGCTGGACGACCTCACCGAGACCGGCGAGGGGGTGGTGGCCATCACCACCATGCAGACCCTGGCCACCCAGTGGCTGGCGCCGCGGATCGGCGCCTTCCAGGTCGCCCACCCGAAGCTCGCTGTGCGGCTTGAGGCCAGCGGCCGGCTGGTGGACCTGATCCACGAGAACATGGATGTGGCGGTGCGCGGCGGCTATGGCGACTGGCCGGGCCTGGAGGCTCACTTCCTCTTCCCGTCCGAGCAGACGCCGCTCTGCACCCCGCAGGTGCTCGAGGGCCTCGGCGGGCTGGACAAGCCCGAGGACCTGCTGGCCGCGCCGCGCATCGGCTCGCCCGACGAGTGGGCGACCTGGTTCCATTTCGCGGGCGTGACAACCCCGGGACCGAGCGCATCGCCGCCGCGCCTCATGGCCGACACCCAGACCCTGGAGGTCGCCTCAGCCCTGGCCGGCCAGGGCGTGGCGCTGGGCTCGCCGATCCTCTTCCAGACCGAGATCGCCGCCGGGCGGCTGGTGCGGCCGTTCAGGGCCACCATGCCGCTGGGCGGCGGCTACTGGCTGGCCTATCCGAAGGACCGTCGCCGCTCCGCCAAGATCGTCGCCTTCCGCGACTGGCTGCTGGCCTGCGTCGCCGACCTGCCAGAGTAGACCAGGCGGCGAGCGTCGTGGTTCTATCCTGCACCCTCAACAACCGGAGCCGTTCATGAGGACCAGCCTGATCGCCCTGGCGGCGGCGCTGATATCCGTCGCGCCTGCCTACGCCCAGACCATCGTCATCGTCCGACACGGTGAGAAGGCCGACGCCTCGTCCGACCCGGCCCTGTCGAGCGCTGGAGAAGCCCGCGCCCTGGCCCTGGCCTCGGCGCTGAAGGCCGCCCGCGTCACCGCCGTGATCGCCACGCCGCTGAAGCGCACCCGGTCCACCGCCCAGCCCACCGCCGCCGCGGCTGGCCTCACCGTCACCAACATCGGCTTCGACGGCGGCCAGCCGACCCATGTCGCCGCCGTCACCGCCCTGGCCCGCCAGGCCCCGGCGACGGCCACCGTCCTGGTGGTCGGCCACAGCAACACCGTCCCGGAAATCGCCCGCGCGCTCGGCGACGCCGATCCGCAGCCGCTCACCGAGTGCGACTTCGACCGCATGACCGTCATCCAGCTCGGGGCCGGCGCGCCCAAGGTGGTCCATGCGCGCTACGGCGCCCCCACCTCGGCCTGCTGAGATCCTCTAGATCGCCGCGCAGCTCGCCAGGTTCACAGGGCCCACCTTGGTGCGCGTCCAGGCGCCATCGACCTTGTTGAATTCCGCGAAGCCGGACTGCGAGCGGTACTCGGCCCGGGCCTCGTCCCAGCCTTCCCAGCTCATGGCCACGACGATCTTGGTCGAGACCCCCTTGGCCTGCTCGGCCGGGGCGATCTCGCGCTCGCCCTTGCAGGCGACCTCGAAGGCTTGGCAGCCCTTGCCGTCCTTGGCCTTGCACTCGGCGTCGGAGGCCACGATCGCGTCGTGCCAGCCGCGGATCGCCACGTCGAGGCCCGCATACTTGTCCTGTCCGGCGCCGGCGCTCTTGCCGGCCTCTCCGCAACCGCCCAGGGCCAGGAGGCCCGCCGCCACGATCACGGTCGAAAATCTGCTCACGTTTCGCTCCAGCTGTCGGCCGCGCCCCGCGGCCTGTCTCCGCCCATAACGCATAAATGACGGCGAAGGCATGACGCGGCGCCGACTTAATCGTCGCATGGAGCCCATCGCCCAATCTTGCCGCAACACGACGGCGATTCGGCGGTTCACCGCGGCCTTGGCCTGATCGCATCGGACTTGATTGACACGTCGCCACCAGCGGCGAAGGGTCGCTCTACCTTAGGGAGTTGTCCAATGTCGAAGCTTGTCGCGCCGGTTGCCGCAGCTGCTCTCCTCGCCTGGGCCGGATCGGCTTCTAGCGCATCGGTGGTCGTTCAGGGCCAGCTTGTCGCTGAACTGGGTTACCCGTATGTCGACCCCCATCTGTCGCTGGGCGATCCCGTCACGGCGCTCATAACGTTCGATCCCTATAAGGCCATTCAGTTGGGGAAAACCGGCTATTCGCTCGCCCCGATGAGCGCCCTGCATGTCTCGTCGAACGGGTTCACGATGCCATTCTCCGACATATACGACCACGAGCCCATCGCCGTTCAGTATTTCGAGACCAACTGCGAAGCGGAATTCGGGCCGGGTTGTAGTCACACGGACGAAACCCGCTTCGTGACGGACGCCGCCATCCTTTACAAAGGATCTACGGTGATCGGATTGATCGGAACGTCCGCGCCAAGTGATTTCGATATCGGCCCGGACTATGACCTTGGATCGAGCATGGACCCGGGGCCAGATGCCACCGACTACATAGGCTGGCACGGCTACTGCTTGAGGCAGAGCAACTCCGAATCCTATGACTGCGACGGAAGGGGCAATTGGACCGCCACCAGCGACTTCTGGATCAAGGCGCCAACCTATACGAGCACCTATTATACCCAAGGCTTTCGGGGCGTATGGGATTTCGACGGCGCTAGGATCGTCGGCATTCCCGAACCCTCAACCTGGGCCATGATGATCATGGGCTTCGGCCTGGCCGGCGCGGCCCTGCGCCGCCGCGCGGTCGCCGCCTAGAGCCGCTTGCGCCGCAGCAGCGCCACCGCTCCCAGCGCCAGGCCCAGGAACACCAGCCCGCCTGGGGCCGGGAAGAACCACCAGCCTCGGCTGAGGTCGAATCCGCCGGCCGCGACCACCGCGGCCAGCAAGATGTTGGGCGCCGCGTGGCCGGCCGCCGCCGCCCACCACGTCCTCGCCCGCTCGCGCAGCCGGGTCAGCAGCTCGCGATAGACCAGGCAGCCGGCAACGAAGGCGGCCAGCATGGCCGGCGGCGCGGCCTCCAGGTCCGGGAACAGCCCCACCTTCAGCATCGCCGGGATCAGGTGCCAGGCCGCCCAGACCACGCCCAGGACCGGCACGCCTGCCCGGCGGCCGAAGGCCTTGACCGCGAGCGCCAGGCCGCCGGCGGCCCAGCCCAGCTCCTCCAGCACGCTGGTAAACGCCCCGGCGCCCATCAGCGCCGCCAAGGTCCGCGCCGGGATCGCTCCGGGCCAGGCCCCCACGCCCGAGACCAGCGCCGCGATCAGGGCCAGCCCGGCCACCGCCAACGAGACGCCGGCCGCCGCCGCGACCCAGGTCCAGCGGGGCTTGGCTCCGCCCTCGCCCAGCCCGCGATTGAGGATCAGTCCGGCCAGGCCGGGGCTCAGGATCATGGCCAGCTTGCCCAGGTCGACCATCCGCGGGTCGCCCAGCGCCATCAGCCCGCCCGGCAGGGCCAGAACCGCCAGGACGAAGGCGGCGAACCGCGCGCGAGCCGCGAGCCTCAAAGCCGCTCGCGCTCTTCCCCAAAGGTGACGGCCGGCGGGTCTGGCTCCCAGCAAACCTCATACTCGGCCAGCCAGCCCACGGCGTCCTGCATGGGCCCCGGCGTCAGCCGGCAGGTGACCTTGCGGCCGGTCTTGCTGCGGCTGATCAGGCCGGCGTCCGCCAGCACGTCCAGGTGCTTCATCACCGAGGGCAGCGACATGGCGAAGGGCGCCGCGAGTTCGGAGACCGACATGCCCTGCCGCTGGCGCAGCTGCGCCAGCAAGGCGCGCCGGGTCGGGTCGGACAGGGCCGCGAAGGTTCGGTCGAGTTTGGATTCGTTAACCATCATCGACGCCTACGCCCCCAGGCGTCGAAGTCAACCTCGCCTGTTAGGCGAAATGGACAATCACAGGTCGCGCGCCCGGGCATCGCCGTGCGCCTGGATCACGAGGTGGCCGGGCCTAGCCCCGCGCCAACATCTCGCCCATGGCCCGATGCAGCATGTTGACGGCCTTCAGCGGTCGCACCATCACCTTGAACCGGGTGATCTGCCCGGCCGGGTTCCACCAGATCATGTCGACGCCGTTGATCGCCACTCCCTCCACCTCGCAGGCGAACTCCAGCACCGCCGAACCCTCCGCCCGCCATTCGCCCAGATAGCGGAACGTGCCGTTGTTCAGCAGGCGCAGGGCCGAGGCCAGGTACTTGATGGTGATCGCCTTGCCCACCTGGGGCGTGTGCACGATGGGGCTCTCGAACACCGCCCCCTCGGCGATGAGGTCCAGCAGCCCGGCGGGGTCGGAGGCCTCGATCAGGTCGTGCCAGCGGGAAAGCGCGGTCATGGGCGGGGCCTCCGGATGGGTCGCGCCCACCATGGCCGGTGTCCCTTGCGGAAAGGAATTGGTTTTCGCCCCCCGGAGCCCCTAAGCCGCGTGGGCCCGAGAATAGCTGTCCAGCTGGGCCATGATCGCCGCCATGGCGCCGCTCGGCAGGCCGTCGTCGCCGCCGATCTCGCCCTCGGCGTAGATCAGGGCAAGGCGGTCGCGCGCCCGGCTGACCCGGCTCTTCACCGTGCCGACCGCCACGCCGCTGATCGCGCTGACCTCCTCGTAGGACATGCCCCCCGCCCCCACCAGGATCAGGGCCTCGCGCATGTCGGCCGGCAGCATGGCCAGCGCCCGGCGCAGCTCGTCCAGCTCCAGGCCGGCGGCCGGGTCGGAGATCGAGACCAGGGTCCGCTCGGCGACCTCGGGATCCAGCGGCTGCGAGCGCCAGGCGCGTCGCATGTCGGAATAGAACTGGTTGCGCAGGATCATGAAGACCCAGGCCTTCATGTTGGTCCCCATGGTGAAGCTCTTCTCCGACGCCAGCGCCTTGGCCAGGGCGTCCTGCGCCAGGTCGTCGGCATAGGTCCGGTCGTTGCACAGCGACCGCGCGAAGGCGCGCATATGGGGGATGAGGCCGATCAGGTCGGTCCGGAAGTCGTTCGTCGGCCCGTCACACGTGGTCGTGGTCTTGGTCATTGTTGGTCCTCCGTACGGACTGAAACGCCCCCCGAACCGAATGGCTCCGCTTGTTGACCAAAATTTCTGGAGCGCGCGCCTAGACCGCCGGCCGCGCGCATCCGGCGCCGCAGGACGGCGTCAGCGCGCGGTAGCGGGCCGCCTTGGCCGGGTCCTTGGCGAGATCCGCGGCCCGGGCCGCGCCGGAGAGCCCGCCATACCGTCCCGGCGCCCGGGTCAGCGAGGCCTCGAACGCCGCCAGGGCCTCGGCCGGCCGGTTCAGCTCCAGCAGCAGCTCGCCCAGCTGTTCGCGGGCCGGCAGGATCTGGCCCGGCGTCACCGGGTGCTTCTCCGTGGCGTCGTCCAGGTCGGCGGCGGCGCGCATCAGGCCCACGGCCTCATCGCCCCGTCCCTCCGCCTTCGCCAGCCACGCCGCGGCGATCTGGCGCTCGATATCGACCTGCTTGCCCCAGTCATACTCCCCCGGCTTCGCCGGCAGGGCCTTCACGATTTCGTCCAGCCGCGCGACCTCCGCCCGCGCCAGCTCGACCTTGCCGGAGCGCGCCGCGCCGACCGCGCGGGCGAAGTGGATGTGGGCCTGCGCCCAGCGGAATCGCGCCCAAGGCACGGCCGTCACGGACTCCGGGGGCAGCGCCAGGGCCGCCGCCTCATCCCACCGCCGCCGCTCCAGGGCGTAGCGCGCCGGGATCGCCGCCATGGAATAGGCGACCTTGAAGTTCGGCGGGTCGACCCGCGCGATCCCATTGAGCTCGTCCAGCACCCCGCGCGCCTTGGCGTCGTCGCCCAGCTGCAGATAGGCATAGGCCAGGTAGTCCATGGCGTGCAGCTGCTCGTCCCAGGCGCCGGGCATCTTGTTGCGCGCCGCATGGGCCTTGGCCGCCGCCTCCGCCTTCAGGTCCGAGGCGATGGCCTCCTTCCACAGGCCCAGCCGCGTGAAGATGTGCGAGGGCATGTGCTGGGCGTGGGCCGAGGCCGGCGCGATCCCGGCATAGCTGCGCGCCGCGGGCAGGGCCAGGTGCGCCAGCGGCGGGTAGTCGTAACTGTGGATCAGATAGTGTGAGACGCCCGGATGGCGCGGCTGACGCGCCAGCACCGCGTTGAGCAGCCCGGCGGCCTCCTTCTCCCGCGCGAAGCTCTCGTCATTGTCCATGGTCCCGGCCGCGATCAGGGCCAGGGCATAGAACACCGCCGCCTCTTGGTCGTCGCGATAGCGGCTGTGCAGCCCGCGCATGGCGTCCACATAGGCCAGCACGCGGGGCCCGTGGCCCACCGTGCCGGCGTCCCGATAGAAGGCCGCCATGGCCGCCACATAGTCCCGCTCCCGCTCGGTCGGCGCGCCCAGGGCCTGGGCCTTGGCGACCGCGTCGGCGCCCTTCGCCAGCTCCCCGGGCCCAGGCGGCGCCCAGAGCGGATGGTAGTGGCTCATGGCCACGCCCCACTGGGCCATGGCGCAGTTCGGGTCCGCGCCCGCCGCCTCGAGGAAACTCTTCTCGGCCTCCTCGTATTCGAAGGAATGCAGCCAGGCGATCGCCCGGTTGAACGTCGCCTGCGCCTGCGGCCGGCAGGAGGTCGCGAACGCCACCTCGCCCAGTTCGGCGGCATGGTGCTCATGCTGCGCCCGCGCGGAGCTCGCGCAGGCGACGATGGCGGCGGCGAACAGCAGGGCCTTCATCGGAGATCTCCAGCCGGCGAACCCGGCGGGGCAGCCTCCGACCAATGCGGGGTGTTTGCAACCTCGCTGGTGCCCATGGCCGGCCTAAATCGCATCCGAAGCCATTGTATTAAAACGCGTCCTCGGGCCGAGAACTTTTCGCGAAGTTGCGAATTGTGGCGATCGGGCGCGGAGCGCCGCCGCCCCACGGGCGCGCCCGCGCCTAGGGTCCGGTCTCTGGGGGAGGCCGGGCCCTTTCCGCGTTCCGGGCTCGATCACCCCGATTTCCGAAGCCCTCGTCCGCCCCCTACTTCTTCCGCACCCTTACCGACCCGCCGCCCACCAGCGCCTGGGCCTGGAACTTCCCCGTCGCCCGGATCAGGTCCGAGAGTTTCGCGAAGCCATAGGTCCGCTGGTCGAAGTCCGGATAGGCGTTGCGCAGGCGGTTGGCGATGGCGCTGACCGTGGCCCAGCCCTCGTCGTCGTCGATGTCGGCCATCACCGTCTCGATCAGCGGCACGGCCTCGATGGCCTTGCGCTTGGCCGGCGACGGCGGGGCGGCCTTCGCGCCCTTGGCGGCGGGCTCGGCCAGGGGCGCGGTCAGGTTCTCGGTATAGATGAACCGCGTGCAGGCCTGGCGGAAGCTCTCGGGCGTCTTCTGCTCGCCGAAGCCGTAGACCGAGACCCCCTCCTCCCGGATGCGCGAGGCCAGCCGCGTGAAGTCGCTGTCCGACGAGACCAGGCAGAAGCCGTCGAAGCGCCCGGCGTTCAGCAGGTCCATGGCGTCGATGACTAGGGCGATGTCGCCGGCGTTCTTGCCCTTGGTGTTGGCGAAGTTCTGCTGCGGCTGGATGGCGAACCGCGCCAGGACCTTGGTCCACTGGTTCATCTGGGCGCTGGAGAAGTCGCCATAGATCCGCCGGGCGCTGGCCTCGCCGATGGTGGCGATCTCGGTGAACAGGGCCTCGGCGATGCGGGCCGAGGCGTTCTCCGCGTCGATCAGCACCGCCAGGCGCGGGGCGCGGCTCTCGTTCGACATGGGATATCCTTCGTGGGCGTGTGCTCACAGCCTTAGCCCCGGCCGCCGAGGCGCGCTATGCCGCAACCCCAACTTAACCGCGCCGCTGCTACACCCTCCCCGGGGGACGCTTGATCGACGAGACGCCAGTATGCGCGCAGCCCTTCGTCTTGCCCTCCTCCTCACCCTCGCCGCCCCGTTCCCGGCCGCCGCCGGGGAGTTCGAAGACGACGTCCTGGCTGAGATCAATTACGCCCGCGCCAACCCCGCCCAATATGCCCGCGAACTGCGCACCGCCGCCTCCGAGCGCCAGTACGGCGGCGGCCTGGCCAGTGTCGGCTATGCCGACGAGGACGCCCTGCACGAGGCCGTAGCCTTCCTACAGGCCCAGCCGCCCCTGCCGCCCCTGCGCCATGACCAAGGCCTGGCCGCCGCCGCCCACGCCTTCGTCGGCGCCCAGTCCCGGCGCGGCGACGAGGGCCACGGCCGAGGTCCCGATGCGCTGGGCCCTCGGCTGCAGCGCCACGGAGTCTATGCCGGGCTCACCGCCGAGAGCCTCTCCTACGGCTACGACAATCCCCGCGACGTGGTGATCCAGCTGGTGGTCGATAGCGGAGTCCCCGGCCGCGGCCACCGCAAGGACATCTTCCGCCGGTCCTACCAGGCCGCCGGCATCGCCTGCGGCCCGCACGCCGTCCACGGCGCCATGTGCGTCATCGACTACGCCGGGGCCTTCGTGCAGCGCTAGGCGCCGCCGGTTTCGGCGCCCTGAGTGTTTGGGGACCAAAGCTCGCCGAACGATGGACTCCGCCGAAATCCCGTGGCTTAAGCTCCACAGTGCTGGGTTGTGGGGTCGGACCGTCGGGTCCGTGGGGCCCGCCCTCAAGCGTTGGATTGGCGGCCAGGTCGGCCGTCTCGGGGGAGCGACCGGCATATGCTTGCAAGTGTGAAGCCTTCGGCGGCGGCGCTGTTCGGCGCGGCGCTTATCTGCGCGACGCCGAGCCAGGCGGCGACAGTCATCCAGTCGGCGAGCTTCGACCGCGCGCCCCATGCCGAGGTCATCCAGCACAAGCCGCCGGCCGACATCGGCGTCACCGAGTTCGTCCGGGCCGGAACCCTCGAGACCCAGGTCCACTTCGCCGGGTTCGATCAGACCCTGGGAACCCTGACCGGCGTGCGGGTGCAGCTTGCGTCCACCCAGGACTTCAGCGGCGGGCTCAGCATCGTCGGCGGCGGCTCCGCCTACGCGACGGACCTCGACTATTCCAGTTCCGTCGAGTTCGGCGGCCAGTCCGTGTGGACCGCGGGCAGCTATTTCTTCCTCGACGATAACATCTACTGCCTAACCCAGGGCGCCCCCTTCTGCCTCAACGGGACAAAGGCCATTCAGAGCTTCGGCTTCGACGTCGCGGCCCTGGACCTGAACCCCTTCCTGGCTCCGGGCGGCGTGGACCTCGGGCTCAAGTCGATCATCGACCTGGACACCGTGATCTACGGAATGACCGGCGGCAGCATCCTCACCTCGAGCGCCGAGCTCAACTGGGACGGCGACCTGCGCGTCGTCTACACCTACGACCCGGCCATCGTTCAAGTCCCGACCGGCGTGCCAGAGCCCGCCAGCTGGGCCATGATGATCGTCGGCTTCGGCCTCTCCGGCGCCGCCCTGCGTCGGACGCGCAGGTCCGGCCACGTCGCGGTCAGTTAATTCGCCGTAGCCGCCCGCCCCGCGCCATGCGGCCGGCGCCTCAGCTCGGCCGGGGACCGCCGGGCCTCCCGTCGGATCAGCCGCCGCAGAGTCGAGGGCTCGGCGTAGCCCACGCGGCGCGCCACCTCGTCGACGCTCAGCCGCGTGGTCTCCAGCAGCCGCTCGGCCGCCTCCATCCGGATGCGCTGGGCGAACCTGACCGGCGAGAGGCCGCAGACCGCCGCCAGCCGCCGCGCGAAGGTGCGCGGGGCCAGGCCCGCCGCGGCCGCCAGCTCGTCCATGCCGAAGTCGCGTGCGATGTTGGCGCGCGCCCAGGCCTCGGCCCGGGCGATCAGCGCGTCCTGCCCCGCCAGGAAGCTCACCGCCATGTAGGGCGCCTGGGAGCGTCGCTGGTCCAGCAGCAGGTAGCGGGCGCACGCGTCGGCCAGGCCGGGGCTGGCGAACCTGGCGATCACCGCAAGCATCAGGTCCATCTGCGCCATCGCCGCCCCCGCCGTGGCGATCGGCCAGTCGGCCACCACGATCTGGTCAGCCGCCAGCTCCACTTCGGGGTGCAGCCGGCGGAAGGCCGGCGCCAGCCACCAGGTGGTCGTGGCTCGCCGCCCCGACAGCAGTCCCGCCTGGGCCAGGATGAAGGTGCTGGCGCAGGAGGCGGCGATCGAGGCCCCGGCCGCCCGGGCCTTCGCCGCGATCCCGGCGGCCCGCTCCACGGCCGGGGTCGCCAGCCGAGCCAACAGCTCGGATTCGGAGCGTACGCCCAGGCCGGGGATGATCAGCAGGTCCCCCGGCTCGAACGCCACCGTCGCCCGGCCCGTGCGCAGGGTCGTCACCTCGAACGGCGCACGGCGCCCGCCGTTCAGGCTCACCTGGTTGGCGGTCTCGAGCGCGTCGAGGGTGATGGCGAGGCTTGAGGCCATGCCGTCCGGCAGCGCCAGGACGCGGACTCGGGTCATTGGCGAATTATCCCTGAAAGGTGTCGTATTCGACCCTACCGCCCGGCCCGGCCCCGCGCAAACCTCACCGCGACGAAAGGACCCCGCCCATGCCCCACCGGACGATGACGCAGGACGATCCCCTGGAGGACTTCGAGCGCCGTGAGTTCACCTTCGAGGACGCCGCCAAGCGCGTCCATGTGGCCGGGACCGGCCCGGCGGTGATCGTCATGACCGAGATGCCGGGCATCAGCCCGCAGGTGGCCCGCTTCGCCCGCTGGGTCCGCGACGCTGGCTTCACTGTCTACATGCCCTCGCTGTTCGGCCGCGACGGGGCGGTCCCGGACGCCGACGAGGGTGCGGTCGTCTTCCGCCGGGCCTGCGTCAGCGCCGAGTTCCGCGCCTTCGGCGCCGGCCACACCGCCCCGGTCACCCGGTGGCTGCGCGCCCTGGCCCGCCACGCCCACGCGGCCTGCGGCGGCCCGGGGGTGGGCGCCATCGGCATGTGCTTCACCGGCAATTTCGCGCTGACCATGATGCTGGAGCCCGCGGTCCTGGCCCCAGTGCTCTCCCAGCCCTCCCTGCCGCTCGACGAGCCCGGCGGCCTGGACATCGCGCCCGACGACGTCGCCGCGATCGGCGACCGCCTGGAGGCCGACGACCTCACCGTCCTGGCCTACCGCTTCGCCGGCGACCAGGTCTGTCGCGCCGAGCGGTTCGCAGCCCTGTCCCAGGCGCTGGGCGAACGCTTCGTCGGCCGCGTCCTGCCCGACAGCGCGGCCCACACCGATCCGCCGTCCTTCTTCCAGCGCCACGTGGCCTTCCCCCACAGCGTGGTCACCGCTCACTTGATCGATGAGGCGGGCCAGCCGACCATCGCCGCTCGCGACGAGATCCTCGCCTTCTTCCGACATCGGCTCCAAGCCTGAGACCCGCCCATGCCCGCTTCCGACTCCGAGTCCTACGTCCTGATCCTCCATGAGGTGGACGACTACGCGGCGTGGAAGGCGGTGTTCGACGCCGCCGCGGATCTGCGCAAGGCCGCCGGCGAGCTCAGCTTCCAGGTCCTCAGCGCCGACAGCGACGCCAACCAGGTCGCGCACATCTCACGCTGGCGTAGCCTGGACGCCGCCCGGCGTTTCTTCGAGTCGCCGGAGTTGGTCGAGATCCGCCGCCAGGCGGGCGTCCGCGCGCCGCGGTTCATCTATCTCGACGAACGCGACCGCGGCGACCTTTAGCCGGGAAACCGGGCAGGGCCGCTGTCGCTGAAATTCGGCGCCTTCACGTGGCGTCCGTCATCGCCTCCTCATAGGTTGCTTTAGAGTTTTTGCGTTGTCGCGGAAGATCAAGGGCATCGGCGCGCGACACGCTGCGGGCGGACGCCGAGACGCGGCTGAGCGCCTGCGAGGCTCTGCCCGACGCCTACGCGTAGGGCGTCTTCAGCGCGCCCACGAAACAACTGAGGACGGCCGCATGAAGCAGGATGGCGAAACGCTCACGGCCAATGCTTCAACCTCACGCGGTCTGCGAGCGGTCCCCCGCGGCGTCTGGGCGATCGGCTTCGTCTCCATGTTCATGGATATCTCCTCGGAGATGATCCACAGCCTGTTGCCCGTGTTCCTGGTGGGCACGCTCGGCGCCAGCGTCGCCATGGTCGGGTTGATCGAAGGGGTCTCCGAAGCCGCGGCCTCGACCACCAAGGTCTTCTCC